>DATLBB010000247.1:0-12661 GCA_035527155.1 Sedimentisphaerales bacterium | reverse complement strand
TAAATAGTTACCTTGTTCTGGAGCACTTTCGGCGGCAGTAGTTCCGGGTGTGGGTTGGCCATCTCTTCTTCGTAGAAACGCACCTTCTTTTCATCATTCCTCAGCTTATTTCTTAAATTATTCACCTCACTCTCAAGACCGATCCAGGCGTCGAAAAAATCACAAAACTGTTGGTCCCGGTCACGAAACTTGAGAGCAGCTTTTTTGCGACCCATGACGCCCATCAACTCAACCATTTGTTCAACAAACATCTGCTCAAGTTTTTCTAAAGTCGCGTTGGAGAATTTGTCCGACTCTCTATACTTTTCGATAAGCTCTAACTTCTCCTGAATCCCTGAAAGCTCTATTTCAAGAATGCTGAGCATCTTGTTCATTTGTGCTATGGTTTCCCTGGCTTTTTCATAAGCTTCTGTGTCAGCAAGGGTTCTATAGTGGTCCGTGTTCTTGAGCGTTTTATACGCTGATTCTGCCGGCTTTAATTCAGGCTCCTTTTCGCTCAACTTCTTTTTAGTATCAGCTATCCTTCCCTGATATTCTTGCAGTAGTTGTTTTCGTTGATTTATAAACTTCTCGAGCATAGGGGGAAGTTTTTCACGTGCTATTTCGGTCATGATCTCAATTAACGCCCGGGTCATATTCTTCGCGTCGTCAACGGTAAAGGCGTAAAGTCTAAATTCAGTCTCTTCTACACTATACCTTTGATCTTTGGCAGAGGAAGTTTCCGTAGAGATGACCCTATCTGCTTTGAGTAATTCCTTCTGTATCTCGGACATAGATTTTCCGGCAGAAGTTGCTAAAATCATCTTTGTCAATACCGGGTAATCATTCCAGACATCAAGCTCCCGGGAAATTCGAGACAGGTCACTCATAGAAAATATGGCAACATACTTTGGTTTAACGGGGCCGGTAAATTTCAGAAGCCCTTTACTTGCGAACCTTGTGCTGATTTCAAATGTCAGTTCTGTTTTCGATTGATTAGGTTCTTCACCAGCCATAAATTTCGACGCTACTCCGGCTTCATTGGGCTCAGTGCCCAGTGCCGGCACATAGACTACCGCTAAAATCAAGACATTTAGTAATTGGCGTTTTGTTGTAATCATTTTTTGATTCTCCTTTCTAAATTATTGGATTCGTAACTTTGCTTCGGCTGCCGCCTGTGTTTTGGGATATTTTTTGACTACGTAATGATATTGCCGTTTTGCTATGGCTTCGGTATCAGGATATTTAGCTAACAGGTCTGCAGCTGCTAATAATTGAATAGCGCTGGCTGAATCTGATATCCTGCGTTCAATCTCAGCGAATGTCGGCTCTTTCTCTGTGGGGTTCACAAGTGCACGCCATAAACCGGAAATCGTCACGACAAGCAGGATACTTGCTGCAATCGCTGCGTATCTGGGCCAATGAGCTTTCCTGGTTTTATGTGCGATTGGAATATGAAAGGCTTTTGTCTCCGCCAGGCCGTCTTCCCATATAACAGCCGTAAGTTCAAGGGACCTTTGCAGTGCCTGAAGTGTGCGCTGACACTGCTCACATTTGGTTAAATGTTCAGCCACTTCGCTCGATTCGCTCGGCGACAACCGTCCGTCGGCGTAATCGACGAGCATCTCAGAAATATTTTCGCATGACCTTTTCATTACGGTCCAACTCCTCTTTTTACTAATTGCTTGGCAAGAATCATTCGCGCTTCCCGCAGGCGGCTTCGCACAGTAGATGGGCTCAGGCCTAATATTTCGCCTATTTCCCTGGAATTTAAATCACAGAAATATCGCAGTACCATAGGCATTAGTAAAGTCTCGTCCAGTCCTTGTAAGCTCTCTCGCACAATTTCAAGTTCCTCGGCGACAATTACCTTCTCGGCTGTTGAGTCCGTTTTGGTCTCTGACCGCCGCTTCAAGATTTCCGAAGCTCGCCTGCGAAAACATCGCCGACGTCTGTGTTCCGTCAGACACCTGTTGACCGTAACTTTTATCAGCCATCGAACGCTTAGTCCTCTGCTTTGAAACTTTCCGGCCCACTTTAAGGCCTGCACCGAGACATCCTGCAGGACATCCTCAGCGTCCGAAGCGCTTAATCCCATACCGGCAACAATCCGTTTAAGGCGTCCAAGCTCCGCTAAGAAGACATCAACAAAGCTCGATTCTGATGACCGTTTGCTGGCTGGCTGGTCCGCTTCTGCCACAAAATCCGCGTTTTTCTCATTCACAGTCTGTATCCATCCTGAGTCAGCCTTCGTTCATCTATTAGTATAATGCTCGGGGATGCCAAAGTGTTGGCGAAAAAAATGTTTTTTTCTCGAAAAACGGCAGGATTAATCGAAAACAGCAAACCTGCTATATGATATACACAATACGCATCACGAAATACGAGGTACGATTTCAGGCTTGCCCCCGTAAGACCAACAGCCAACTTACGGGGCTTGCAGTTCTCTTGTCTTTGTCTGCGCTAACTGGTCAACCGCAACGGCGAGAATTATAATCAAACCGATAACAATCAGTTGAACATGTGTCGATATTCCCAGCAGGGTACAGCCGTTTCGCAGGACACTTATCAGCAATGTTCCGGTAATTGTTCCTGTTATTGTCCCTCGGCCGCCGGCCAGGCTCGCACCGCCTATCACAACGGCTGCGATAATGTCAAGTTCAAGGGCAATACCGGCTGTTGGCTGGGCTGAAACAGTTCGACTGGTTGCAATCATCGCCGCTATACCGACAAGTAGCCCTGTAAAGGTATAGATGTAGATAAGGTTGCGGTCTACATTTACGCCGGCGTGGAAGGCCGCCACACGATTGGACCCAATGGCGTAAGTATACCGCCCTAATCGGCTGTATTTTAGAAGAAAGCCGGCTATGGCGATAATGACGCCAAAAATTACTACAGAAATAGGAACCCCCAGTACAATGCCTTCGCCAAGATACTTGTAGCTCGGCACATTGTACGGCTGTCCGTTGTTCATTACATAGGATATCCCGCGAAATACACTCATAGTACCCAGTGTTACTATGAACGGTTGGAGCTTCAATTTTGTAATAAGCACTCCATTCACCAGGCCGCAGATGATGCCCACAACACCCCCCAGAGCTGTACCAACAACGAGCGCGCTTCCCTGCGGGTCCGACCCGCCGATAGCAATCATCGTGTACGCGCCGACCATACCGGCGAGGGCCAGCATTGAGCCTACCGAAAGGTCTATCCCTGCGGAAATGATGACAGATGTCATACCGATTGCGATGATTCCGTTGACGCTTGAACGGCGCAGAATGTTCAGCAAATTTTCCGTTGTCAGGAATGTGTCCGGCTCCAGTGCCGAGAGAATACAGATTATCAGTGTCAGACTGCCGAAGGGCAATAACTGCCTCATAAATTTGCTCATTTAGTCTGTCTCCACTGCCGCTAAGTGCATAACTTCTTCCTGTGTGGTTTCGCTGGTTTTCAAATTTCCCACAAGTCGTCCTCGACGCATCACTAAAATCCGGTCCGTTACCCCGAACAGCTCAGGCAGCTCGGATGATATAAACAGTATTGCTTTTCCCTCCTCAGCGAGCCTGTTAAGAAGCGAGTACACTTCCTTCTTGGCTCCGACGTCGATACCCCGTGTCGGCTCGTCAAAAATCATAAATTTAGACTTCGCCAGCAGCCAACGCGCAATCAGGAGTTTCTGTTGGTTACCGCCGGATAACGAGTCAACCGGGGCTTGTGGGCTCAACCATTTGATGGATAATTGCTCTCCGATATCGGCAGCAATTTTATTTTCCCTGGCCGGATTGATTATTCTTTTCATCCCTAATAAGCCCAGGCTCGCTATAGTTACATTCCAACTGCACGCAAGGCCAAGGCATAATCCGGTGCGCTTGCGGTCTTCAGTTAATAAAGCAATGCCGTTGGATATGGCATCGGCGGGAGAGTTGATTGATAACTCTTTGTTATCAAGCACGATTGAACCGGAAGCTTTTTTGTCGACTCCGAAGATGGCTCGTGCAACTTCTGTTCGACCCGCGCCGACAAGGCCGGCCATTCCCACAATCTCACCAGCGGCCAGATTAAAGGAAACTTCCTTTATTCGGCTGTCCGATGAGAGATTATCAACTCTTACGCGAACGTCCCCGGGCTTAACATCACGGGCCGGAAAAAACTCTGTCAGCTCACGTCCAACCATATAACGAACAATCTGGGCAATATCAAGCTTTGTAACCGATTCAGAGTGAACAACCCTGCCATCGCGTAAGACTGTAACATCATCAGCTAAACCGATTATCTCTTCCAGGCGGTGAGAGATATAAATGACTGAAATACCTTTTTCCCGCAACTGCCTGACTACTTCAAAGAGTCTCTCAACTTCGGTTTCAGACAGCGACGATGTGGGTTCATCCATAATAATAATCGAAGCCTTGCGTGCAAGGGCCTTTATAATTGCAGCGACCTGGCAGTCCCCGGTGGGAAGCTGCGATACTATGGCAGTCGGGTCAATATCGAAGTTAAAACTTTTTGCTAATTCCGCCGTTCTCTTCACCATCGCTTTGTAGTCAACGGTGAACGGCAGACGGCCCTTTGGTTCATTGCCTAAGAAAACATTCTCGGCCACCGTTAAGTGTTCAGCGAGGTCCAAATCCTGATAAATCATCGATACGCCAACTGCCAGGGCCTGGTCCGGCCTGTCGAATGTGTAAGGCTTTTCGTGGATTTCGGTCGAGCCTTTGTCCGGCTGATAAACTCCCGCCAAGATTTTAACAAGTGTGGATTTGCCCGCCCCGTTCTCGCCCACCAGAGCATGCACCGTCCCGGCCCGCACAGTAAAACTTACGTCGGCAAGTGCCTGAACAGGCCCGAAGCTCTTGGATATCCCCGTCATTCGCAGCGCGATGCGGGTGCCGCTGCGATTACTTTGTGCCGATGTTGTCATCTCAGTAATGCCTGAATCTCCGGAGTATCCAGGTTCTCTTGAGTCACTAATGCAACCCCCGTATCTATACGGTTGGGCACCTCTTTGCCGTCAAGTACGGCAACCACCGCTTTAACGCCTTCATAGCCCATCCTGTACGGATTCTGTGCCACAAGCGAATCGATAATTCCTTCCTTTAGCCCGTCAATCAGCGCCTTCTCAGTGTCAAAGCCAATCATCTTTATCTTCCCTGCGCGGTCCTGGCTTCGCAGTCCCTGCAGCGCTCCTACTGAAGTGGAAGCATTGCACGCAAACAGCCCGTCAAGCTCGGCGTTTTTTGTCAGCATGTCTTCTGTGACCTGCAAAGCCGTCTCAACGGTATCATTGCCGTACTGGGCATCCACGATTTCGATTTCGAGGAACTCTTTTTTGATGGTATCGATAAAGCCGTTTTCGCGGTTCGTTGTTGATGCCGAGCCGGGCACGTACTTCACGACCACAATTTTTCCTTTGCCGTTGAGAATTTTGCCCATCCGCCTGGCTGCAATTATACCCCCGACATAGTTGTCCGTTGCCGCAAAGCAAACGCGTTTGTCTGTGTCGATTCCCGAGTCAATGATCACGCAAGGTATGTTTTTTGCGAATAATTCCTCCACTTTCGGCACCAGTGCCTTGCTGTCAAGCGGCGCAAGAACAACGCCTGAGACCTTCTGGACAATAAAGTCCTCGATGATTTGTATCTGCTCTTCGCGGTCGGTCTCGCGTTTAGGCCCGTTCCAGAAGATTTTTACTCCGGTTTCCTCGCCTGCCTTCTCGGCGCCTCTGCGGACCGATTCCCAAAAAATATGTGTAGTTCCTTTCGGAATAACGGCTATGCGGCGCTGGTTTGTTGTCTTGCCTTTATTTGAAATTCCGATGCCGACAAAAACGATGGCAATTACAACGAGTAGAATGATAATTGGTAAGGCCTTTTTCATAATTATCTCTCCCTAAATTTCAGGTTTGACGTCGAGAGTTCATGACGATATTGATTGTCGACTAATGATTAATCTTACGTTTTTTTCAATAATAAATATTCAATAGTATGTAGTCAACAAAGTATATCTTCTCTGTTTCGGATTACAAGCGGCCATTTCAAAATTAATCAAGAAAGGAGCCGGCACCGGGATGAAGCTTTCTGATATAAACTGTTCGCGGTGTGATATCGGACTATCTGAGATTATTTTTCACTGATGTGTTCCTTTAAGCAGTGCCTGGATCTCCGGAGTCTCAAGGTTATCTTTTGTCACTAATACAACTCCCGTATCCACCCTCTTGGGGACCTTTTTGCCGTCAAGTGTGTCGATTAGGGCTTTGACACCCTCGTAGCCCATCTTGTAGGGATTTTGCACGACCAGCGAATCAACATCGCCCGTCTTTAATCCTTCAATCAGCAGCCCGCCGGCGTCAAAACCGACCATCTTCATTTTTCCTGCGTGTCCCTGGCTTTGCAGTGCTCGTAAGGCCCCCACTGAAGTGGACTCATTACAAGCGAACAGGCCGTCAAGCTCGGCGTTTTTCGTCAGTAAATCCTCCGTGGCCTGTAACGAGGTCTCAACAGTATCCATCCCGTACTTGGTGTCCACGATTTCGATTTCGGGAAAGTTTTCTTTGATAGTATTGATAAAGCCGTTCTCGCGTTTTGTTGTGGAAGCTGAGCCGGGTGCGTATTTAACGACCACTATTTTCCCCTTACCTTTGAGAATTTTGCCCATTCGTTCGGCTGCAAGTACACCGCCTTTGTAGTTGTCCGTTGCTATGAACGAAATGTATTTATCGGTGTCGATACCCGAATCAATAACTATGCAGGGTATGTTTGCGTCAAATATCTTCTCCACCGACGGCACGAGTGCCTTGTCGTCAATCGGCGCAAGAACAATACCCGAAACCTTTTGCGTTATGAAGTCCTCAACGATTTGTATCTGCATTTCGCGGTTACCTTCCCGCTCCGGCCCGTTCCAGAAGATTTTAGCGCCGGCTTCGGCACCTGCCCTTTCCGCCCCCCTGCGAATCGATTCCCAGAAGATATGTGTAGTTCCTTTGGGGATTACCGCTATTCGGCGTTGGCTTCCTTGTTTACCTTTATTTGCAATTCCGATAACGATAAAGATGCCGGCAATTACAACAAGTACAATGATAATTGGTAAGGTCTTTTTCATAATTTGCATACCCTGAAATTCGTTTTTACCAACGCTATTGTTGAGCAATGACAATTGTTCGTCAAGTATATCTGCTCTGCTGCGGATTACAAGTCTGCGATTCTTACTCAATCGAGAAGGTGCTCACCGACGTCGAGGTTGAGGGCAATTTACATAGCCTATCTAACGGTCCTGCGAAAGGCCGCGTTTTTTTTGAAAACAAAGAATTTTGGCTTGCCCCGTTAGAAATTCCGTAACAACAAATAATATGGTGCAAGAAGGGAAAATTTCTAACGGGGCCTGTTGACAAACCCCAAATTTCCTTCTACCATAAGTGCCCAGTTGGATTTACACTGTTGTATAAATCCTGTCGCAATTTGCTTTTTCCTGATTTTAGCGGGAATGTACGGCTTACCTGGCAAAAATACTGCCGGCGTGAAGGTTTAGACGAGAGTGAGAATTTTAGCTTGTATCCCTGCTCGTTACGGTTCGACCAGATTCGCCGGTAAGGTTCTCGCCAAAGATACAGGCAAATTCCTCATCCAGCACACCTATGAGCAGGCCTGCCTGGCCGGATTGCCCGAGAAGGTAATAATTGCAGCCGATGATGAGAAGATTGCCGCCGCAGCCGATACATTTGGAGCCGAATGTATTCTAACCTCAGCCGAGCACAAAAGCGGCACCGACCGCATTGCTGAAGCTGTTAAGGACATTGACGTCGAGATTGTGATAAACCTGCAGGCTGACGAGCCGGAAATTGACCCGGAGAGTATTGATTATTTGGCCGAGCTTTTATTGAAAAATCCCGATTACCAGATGGCTACACTTGCTGCTGATTTCCAAAATCCCAGGCAGATTGCCGACCCTGATATCGTGAAGGTCATAACTGATTGCTCTGGCCGTGCGATTTATTTTTCGCGTTCTACCATTCCGTACGACAGGGAACAATCCGGCGTAGGCAAGTTGCAGCAGTATTTGCGGCACATTGGGATTTACGCTTATCGCAAGCAATTCCTACTGAAAATTACAGCTTTACCCCAAACGAAACTTGAAAAAATCGAAAAACTTGAGCAACTGCGGGCAATCGAAAACGGCTTTAGCATTTTAGTCGGCAAGGTCAAACACACCTGCGACGGCATAGACACGCCGGAGCAGTACGCCGATTTTGTAAAAAGGGTAAAGAAAAGTAGCCAGTCAATCTAACTCTAAAGGAACTTCACAATGTACTGCCCAAAATGTGGAGCAGGGAACCTCAATAGTGCCCGAACATGTAGTTCGTGTGGTCATGCGTTAACAAACAGTCCAGCGACAAAGGCAACTCCACACCCTAAGCGAAGCAAGATGGCTGTCAGCTCATTCTTACTGGGAATTCTCGGCTTATTATTCTCTGTCCTCATACTCATGCAGACTAAAAGTCCTGGTTCTAAGGTACTCGCAATCCTACATCTATTGTTTTCTTTTCTGGGAGGAATATTAGCGATAATTCTTGGTATCGTCGGCCTGGTAATAATCGTAAGAAGCCGCGGACAGATGAAAGGCAAAAGCCTTGCCATCGCAGGGATCGCTGTTCCTGCCGTAATGGCTTTCGTGCTCCTTATGTGGCCCCCCGTTCGGCGTTCCCCTCCACGCTTTACTCAGAAAAATCAGTTCCACAGCATCGATGTCGCTTTGGAAATGTTCCGTGCTGAATTCGATGGCTTTCCACCTTCTGATGCACTTGATCCAATCAGCCGGCAATACTGCGGCGCGATGAAGCTCGCCGAAGCAATGATGGGTCAGGATTTGTTAGGTTTTCACCAGGATTCAATTTTTAGAAGCGATGGTCAGGATGGTTCTGGCAGGATCCTGTATCCTGTGAATCCATATGAGTATAATTTGAAGGCCAGAAAGGAGCATTATCTGCCACTGGAAAGGGCCAATGCATATGAGTTGCAGGATTTGTATGCGAACACCGCAGGTTTTAAGAAAGATAGTATTGTCCTGTGTGACGAATATTCGCGCGTAAGGCACCGTGGTACCGGAAAAAGAATGGGTATGCCCGTACTGTACTATAAGGCAGATACATCAAAAACAGCACATAATCTCGATAATCCTGATGACCCGAATAATATTTACAACTACAGGGATAATCACGCGTTGCTCGGACTTGGTGTGCCATGGGACCCTAACGAGAAGCACCCCCTTTTTACTGACCCGAAAATATTTTATGAAATTACCAAGAACAAAAAGGTAAAGGCAAAAAGTAGCCCTCACAGGGCAGATTCTTATATTCTGCTTTCCGCAGGATATGATGGAGTATATGGAACAAAGGATGATATAGTAAACTTTGAAATGGAATGGAGATCAAAGTAAAGAAGGCAGAGACTATGAGCGATAGTAAGGGCTTATTGCAGAAGGTTAGTGATATTTCGACTGAGAGCGAATTTTTCTCTCCGATGCCGGCTGGTTATAATAAAGGAAAAACTCGTTATTGTTTTGTATTGGGCACCGTGATGAGTGGCTTAGGCAAAGGGATATTCTCTTCGTGCCTTGCGAAACTTATGCAGGACAAGGGGCTAAAAGTTGCTCCGATTAAGCTCGAAGGCTATTTGAATATAGATTCCGGTACGTTGAATCCATTTCGACACGGTGAAGTATTTGTGCTTGATGATGGTATGGAATGTGATATGGATTTGGGCACCTATGAGAGAATGCTTAATCAGGATTTAACCAGAGCAAATTTTGCGACAAGCGGCCAGATATTCAGCTCGATTCTACACAAGGAACGGCACGGCGACTATCTCGGCAGAGATGTCCAGATGATTCCTCACGTTACCGGCGAGGTCAAACTAAAGCTTCGCCGGCTGGCAATGGAAGCCGATGCCGACATCGTATTTGTCGAGATTGGCGGCACGGTCGGCGATTTGGAAAATGCCTATTATATCGAGGCCATGCGCGAGCTGGCTTACGAAGAAGGCCCGAATAGCTGCTGCTTCGTGGCCCTGACCTATATACTGGAACCGGCAACCCTCTGCGAGCAGAAGTCAAAGGCAGCACAATTGGGAATCAAGCAGCTTATGCAATGTGGTGTTCAGCCGGATATCATCGCTTGCAGGGCGGCCAACCCTGTCAGCGAAAAAGTCCGGCAAAAAATAAGCGTTTACAGTAATGTCCCCTTTGAAAGGGTCTTCAATATGCCGGATTCGGCCAGTATCTATACGATACCGGCTATGCTCAGAGATGCCGGCTTGGATTTTAAGGTCGCCAGACTGCTCAAGATCGACGACAGAATTGATCTGAGGCACGAACGCAGAGCCTGGGCTCAATGGTGCGATTTCACCGATAAAATCGGCTCCGCTAACCACCAAATAACCATCGGCATCACCGGCAAATATACATCCGTCCGCGACAGCTATGCCTCGATAATCAATGCAATTGAGCATGCAGGCATCGCCTTGGCTTCTGAGACAAAAATAAAATGGATTGAAACAACTACCATTGACGATGAAAACGTAGCTGAAAATCTTAAGGACGTTAACGGTATTATTGTCCCCGGCGGGTTCGGTACCCGCGGTGCGGAGGGGAAAATAGCCTGTGCAAAATATGCACGAGAAAATAATCTACCCTTTCTGGGACTATGCTTTGGTTTTCAAATGGCTGTTATAGAATTTGCCCGGAATGTATGTGGCCTAACAGAAGCCAACAGCACTGAGATTGGCCCGGATTGTACCGAGCCGGTAATCGATATATTGCCGGAGCAGAAAAAAATAGAAGGACTGGGCGGAAATATGCGCCTGGGCGGGAGGGATATAGAACTAAAATCCCAAACGCTGGCGTGGAAGCTTTTTGGCAAGACGGATTCGGTTAGGATGCGATTTAGACATCGTTACGAGGTTGACCCTCGCTATATTGAAGTGTTGGAAAAGGCCGGCCTGGTATTTTCCGGCAAAGCCCCGAATCAGCCGGTTATGCAGATATTGGAGATTCCATCCCATCCATTCTTCATAGGCACCCAGGCGCATCCGTGCCTGACCTCTCGACCTTTGAATCCTCAACCTATGTTCGTTGGGCTCGTTGCAGCGGCAATGCAAAAGCATTACCCCGGCGAAAAATTAGCCGACCCTGTAAAGGCTTCTCGGAAGGTGTGCCGGCAGACTGATTAGCCGACGGTTCCAAGGGTGTAACTTTTGCCTTCTTACGGTTCCTCGTGTTCTGTTTTGAGTTTCTCTATTTGCGCCTTGAGAGTTTCAATTTCCTCGCGCAGTTTTGCGTTTTCCTCCGCAAGTGGTCTTAAGAGGTCATTCATATAGCTATCGACTCCTTTGCTTGACAGCTTTTCCAGGTTCTTTTTTTCGCGTTCACATTTGCCGAGCAGTTCCTTTTGCCTCTTGATTTCCTTCGCGTGTGTCTTTTTCAGCTCTTCAATTTGTTTTTTAAGCTGGACATTCTCAATGGCTATGAGCCTGCTTCGTTTGGTATCTGATGTTGTATTCGATGAGTTTTTCTCTTCTTCTTCACAGCCTGCGAACAACATAATACCGAAGACAATACCAACTGCTACAACAAGCATTTTTGGGGCTGATTCTTTCATTTTGTTATCCTTTCGAGTCTAATTACATTTCCCAAATTTGCTCCTACTATACCAATACTTTTTGCACTGTCAATATTTTGGGCTATTCAAAAAGTATTTTAAATTTTTCTTTATCAGCCGGGTCGATTTGAGCAGGGTCCGTCCAGACCGCTAAATCCAGACTTTTTCTGCAGTGACAATCTTCGCAAGAGAGTTCACGGTCGCTTGTAAGAACCGCCTTTATAAGTGCCAGGCAATTATTTGTCGCCGTTTGCAGATTTGCGATGATTTCTTTCAGAAGTGTCTGTTTGCCTTTGTTTGCCTCGTGCGGACGCCAGCAGTCATAATCACTGGCTAATGCAATCAGGGCGTAGCAGATTTGTGCTTCTCTGGCTAATTTGGCTTCAGGCATGGCGGTCATACCAATCAAATCGCCGCCCCAGGCCTGGTGCATAAGCGATTCAGCCCGCGTGGAAAATTGAGGCCCTTCCATACATACGTATGTGCCCTTTGGATGTGTCTTTACATCAACACCTTTTGCTGTATCGGCAAGTGTTTTTCGAAGTCGTTCGCAGACCGGCTCAGCCATTTCACAGTGCACCGCGCCGTATCCTTCGAAAAATGAATTTTGTCGTTTGAATGTCTTATCGATAAACTCATCAACGATGACCAGATTGCCCGGGGCGATTTCCTCTCGGAGTGAACCTACGGCACCGCTGCTTATCACGGTATGAACACCGAGTTTTTTCAGGGCAAAAATATTCGCTGCGAATGGGACCTCACTTGGAGCAAGCTTGTGCCCTTTGCCGTGTCGATTCAGGAACGCTATTTGTTTATTGCCTAACTTGCCGACGCAAATGGCCGTGCTCGGCTTGCCGAACGGCGTTTCGATATCGTGAAATTCCGCGTCCTCTAAATGCTCAGCCAGCGCATCACCCAGGCCCGTGCCGCCGATTATTCCAACTAATTCTTCCGCCATTTGTTAAAACTCCTAACCAAATGGTCGTTATTTTATAGAGCCACAGCCACATTTACAAGACAGAAAACCATATTTTGGCA
>DATLBB010000246.1:0-6108 GCA_035527155.1 Sedimentisphaerales bacterium | reverse complement strand
AGGTGGGCCCGTTTTCTGCTGTGATGGGCCGTGGACCGGTGGCACGGCCATCCTGGCCGTGTTTTCACGGGCTTGAAGCCCGTGCCACAACCGTTTTACTGATTTACCTTCAAGCATATCAGTCTTCGCTACTGAGCTACTCACCAGTCAAAAGCTAAAATTGTTAAGTCTATTTACTTCAGACACTTATAGCTCTTGAGACCCTTTGTCGGACACACACATGTAGGTAAGATGCGTAAAACCCACCTTCTGTTCCGTTAATTTACCATAAAACCATGTTGTCGGGTCTCGTAACCTTACGTATTTTAACATATACAGGGTAGTTAAGTCAATGCTTTTTTTGACACAATACTATCCCGAAGATTTCGGGGGAATTTTTTCAGGGCTGCTCGCAAATCCTGATTATCAAACCACCTTTCCCAAATCGAGCATTTTATCGGCACCTCGGGGAAATCCGGATGAATAACAATGGGCCGACAGCTTGGCCCGGACCTTGAAAACTTGCGTTGTTTTGCTTCTTAATCCTATAAGTTTTCAGGCGGTTACGTCGACAGGTTGTGCACTTCTGAGCTTGCATTCCTTGACAGTGGTCGCTAAAAAGCTTAAAGTGTTTGGCGTTTAGCGTTTCAGTGTATTTGGAGTTTATTGTAATGGCCAAAAAGAATCAGTGTGATAGGTGTACGGGACTGTGCTGCCGGTATTTTGCTTTGCCGCTCGATACCCCGGAGGACAAGGGGGACTACGACGATATAAGATGGTATCTGTGCCATAAAGATATAACGGTGTTTGTAGAGGATGGCGATTGGTATATCAATATAAAGAACAAGTGCAAAAACCTCTCTGAAAAAGACAATCACTGCAGGATTTACAATAAAAGGCCGAGAATTTGCAGAGGATACCGCCACGCGGACTGCGATTTTGTAGAGGGCGAATATGACTTTGAGCTGCACTTTACAAACGCCAGGCAAATGGAAGAGTATATAAAGATAAAATTCGACAATAACAGAACCGAAAAACAAAAAACAAAGAAGAAGAAAAGGGACGCGAAGGCAATAAGACGCACACGAAGTGGTGGTAGCTAAAGAAAATAAGAAATAGTTCAAAATTGAAACTTCGTGTCTTTGTGTCTTAGTGGCAAAAAAGAAAAGAGAAGGAAATGAAGATACCGCCGGTAAAAGGAACGAGGGATTTTTATCCGTCGGATATGGCCCGCCGAAACTGGATAATAGACGGCTGGAAGAAAGTCTCTGTCCGCAACGGCTTTGAAGAATACGATGGCCCCATATTTGAATATTTGAAAATGTTTCAGATAAAAAGCGGCGATGAAATCGTTGAGCAGCTTTTTTCATTCAAAGACAGGGGCGGAAGGGACCTCGCACTAAGGCCGGAGATTACACCTACTTTAGCCAGAATGGTAAACCAGCAAATCAACTCTCTGCCAAAGCCGATAAAGTGGTTCTCGGTCCCCAGACTGTTCCGCGCTGAGCGCCCCCAGAAAGGTCGCCTCCGCGAGTTCTTCCAGTGGAATATCGACATAATCGGCGTCGATGATGGCCTTGGAAAATGCCTGGCCGATGCCGAAGTAATATTTACCACGTTGGACTACTTACGTGAGGTAGGACTTACGAGTAAGGACATAAAAGTTAAAGTATCAAGTAGAGAATTGCTGGCGGCATATCTCACTAACTTAGATATTCCCGAAGACAAACTTGAGTCTATATATACTGTGCTTGATAAAAAAAACAAGTTGCCTCAAGAAACCTTCGAAAAAATTCTTGAAGAACAAATTCTGGACAAAAAGACCGTTAGTAAAATACTGGATTTTATGACTGTAAGTTCGATACCTGACCTTGAAGAATTGGTAAAAGACGAATCAGATGGATCCCGGGCTTACCTTGACATAAAGAATGTTCTTAACAATTTGGATATGATGGGAGTGAGTGATTTCTGTGTCTATGACCCGAGTATTGTTCGCGGTCTGGCTTACTATACCGGTATCGTATTTGAAGTCCATGACACTGGTGGTGAACTTCGAGCAATCTGCGGCGGAGGCAGATACGATAATCTGCTTCGAGATTTCGGCGGCCCACTCATATCTGGCACTGGTATGGGTATGGGTGATTGCGTATTGGAAATACTTCTTAAGAAGAAAGGGCTGCTGGATAAGCAGGTTTCGAAGAAACAGCTTGAATATTTTGTTGCTGCCATAGGTGTTGGAGCTCTTGGAAAGGAAGTATACCGGGTTATAGCAGAGTTGAGGTCGAAGCGGTATTCGGCCAACTTCAGCTATAAACGTGTCGGACTCTCGAAGCAGTTGAAAGAGGCATCAGCTCAAAATGCGAAGAAGTGCATAATCATTGGCGCCGAAGAGCTCAAGCAAGACAAAATCAAGGTCAAAGATATGGCCACGGGCGAGCAAGTGGATGTGAACATCGATGAGTTCCTGTCCGAGTTGAGGCCCAAATGACAGTGATGACAAACAGTCGGAGCTGTATAGTGTGTAGAGTGTATATAAGATTTGATTGGAGGTCAGATGACAGGAGTTTGTAAATCTACGCGTGTGGTTCTCTTATTATCAGTTTGGATTTGTTTGGGTATGCCCCTTGAAGCGTCTTCACGACGGCAAATTCTTATATCCCCAGAGGTTCGTTCCGACAGCCGAGTGACGTTTCGGCTAAATGCGCCCGATGCAAAACAAGTCGGTGTGAACGTTCAGTTTGCACAGGGGCTCCGGCCTATGACCAGAAGCAAATCCGGAGTGTGGAGCGTGACTTTGGGTCCTGCTGAGCCGGATATTTATGAATACAGTTTCGTAGTGGATGGTCTGCAGATAGTCGATCCATCGAATTCCTGGCTTAAGGTGTGGCGCAGGACCGCAAAGAACCTGCTCGAAATACCCGGCAAAGAGCCGATGTTCTTCCAACAACAGCAAGTCCCCCACGGGACTGTGCATATACACAGATACAAATCAAAATCACTCGGGATAACTCGCGGGCTTTATGTTTATACACCCCCCGGCTACGAGACAAGACAAAATGTCCGATACCCCGTTCTTTATCTGCTGCACGGAATGGGCGACTCCGAAGATGCGTGGACTGTGGTTGGCCGTGCTAATATTATAGTAGATAATCTAATTGCGAACGATAAGGCCAGGCCACTCGTCATTGTTATGCCGTATGGCCATACCCCTTCAGCCCCTCCGGATATGCGAAGCATTGGGAACTATGGAGCGTTTGAGAAGGACCTGATTGAGGATGTAATCCCTTATACCCAGAAGCGCTATCACGTGAGTAGTAATCGTAAAGACCGGGCGATAGCGGGACTATCGATGGGCGGCGGCCAGGCATTGACTGTCGGGCTGGGCAATCTTGAGCTTTTTGGGTGGATAGGGGCCTTTAGTTCGGCTGTCCCGCGAGGCCAAAAACTTGATAACTTGCTGGCCAAACCGGAAACGATAAACGAAAAGCTTGAATTGCTGTGGATTGGCTGCGGCAGGAAGGACTTCCTTTTCCAACCGAATCAGAAGCTTATTGAGCGATTAAAGGCCGACAAAATAAAACACATCGCCAACATCACAGAGGGCGCTCATGAATGGCGCCTTTGGCGGCGATACTTGAATGAATTCGTTCCGCTGTTGTTTAAGACTCGAAAATAGGTATTCGAATTGAAATGAGAGATTTTGCCCCCAATCATTACGAGCGGGCCTTTGAAAATTGGCTGAGGGATAATCACATTCAATACATTGCCGTTGACGAACAAAAGCGTTCGACCTTCGCGCGTTCCAAGATTAAAACCTTCGATTTTTTACTGTATCCACCCAACGGGCAAATAATAATTACTGAGGTAAAGGGAAGATTATTTAAGGGTACCACCTTGGCCAAATTGACCGGGCTTGAATGCTGGGTCACAACCGAGGACATCGATGGACTGACTGGGTGGCAGAAGGTTTTCGGCCCGGGCCATCAGGTTATCTTTGTTTTTGCCTACAAGGCCGAAAACGTCGATGTTGATTTTGACGGCAGGGACGTTTACGATTTTGCACGGAATAGGTATACATTTTTTTGCGTTAAGCTGGACGACTATCGTAGGTTTATGAAACGCCGCAGCCCGAAATGGCAGACGGTAACGCTGCCCGCCGACAAATTCCGCCAGTGTGCGGTACAAATGCAGACACTCTTTCTTTGATATCGCACTTTATCTGGTTGCGAATAGTCTTTTATTAGCTCTCTCTTCCCAGAGCAACCATATTAGTCAGAAGCGTATCCAGCGACTTAGCGGTTCTTGATTTCATCCATATAGTCATTAGCGGGATTATTACAGACCATGGGATAAATGGTGCTAATGAGATTAAAATTATTTTGTCAGCAGGTTGTCCTTGTTTAGGAAGTATGATTCCAAAAAACACCAGAAAGAATATTGCCATTCCCGCGATGAAGAGCACAAGATATTTAATCAGTTTTCGGTTCCCCCCGAATTCCGCCTCAACAGAAAGATTGCCGCTAATTCCACGAATACAGACCCTCGAAATACCGACCAGGGGATTTTGTCTCGAACTTAACATACCCGGCCCCGTAAATTCGGCCTCGGAATCGCTGTCGCGGACAATTTGAAAGTTGTGCTGAATAAAGACATTCTTTGCAACTTCGAGTGCCTTTTCCATATTTCCGCTAAACGGCTCTGTCTTTTCGTAATCCATAGTCGACTCCGGTTTTCAATCTGACTAAGAACCACAGTTACTTTCTTTCCAAATTATAAGCTTTTTGGATAAAGCTACAATCATTTATTTGTAACTTACGATGATGAAACGGAGCAAAATTTCTCGCCCAGGACGTCCCTGTATTGTATATTGTAGTACGATGAGAATTATAGCCGGTACAAAACGAGGAATGAAGTTGCATAGCCCTATGACGCAGGTGTCCCGGCCCATCACCGACAGGGTTAAGGAGTCGCTTTTTAGCGTACTGCATAAATATGACCTGCCGAGTGGCAAAAAGGTAGCCGATTTATTCTGTGGCGTCGGTTCTCTGGGGCTTGAGGCATTGAGCAGGGGGGCTGTCTCTGTTACTTTCGTCGAGCAGGACCAGCAGGTCAGCGTGGTTCTAAAGAAAAATATTGAGAAAGCTGGTTTTGCCGGGGAATCAAAAATTATAAGGGCCGACGCTTTCAAGATTGGTGCGCCAGTTGACGAGTGGGAGTATGATCTTATTTTTGTTGACCCTCCCTATGTTTGCACAGAGGATGTCGGGCAAGGTTCGCCTTTGAGCGGATTATTAGAAGTATTGTCAGAGCAGGTTTCCGACGATGGAATTGTTGTGGTCAGAATTAACCGGCGAACAGAACTGTTAGGCAAATATGGCCGGTTCGGGATAGTAGAGCGGCGCAAGTGGGGTAATATGGCCGTAACTATATTGAAAAAGACGAGCAAATGACAAATAAACAAGCAGCTATTAGGGTAATCAAGCGATTAAACCGCAATGGCTTCCAGGCGTTGTTGGCCGGGGGTTGTGTCCGCGATATGTTATTGCGCCGGCCGGCAAGCGACTACGATGTTGCTACAAATGCCCAGCCCAATGACGTCATGAAATTATTTAGACGCACACTAAAGGTCGGAGCAAAGTTCGGCGTTGTGATTGTTTTGCTTGAAGGCCAACAGGTTGAAGTGGCCACATTCAGAACCGAAACCGGCTATACCGACGGCAGGCACCCATCTGTCGTCAAATTCGCCACCGCCGCCGAAGATGCCGGCCGAAGGGATTTTACCATCAACGGAATGTTTTACGATGCCCTGAAAGAGAAGGTAATCGATTATGTCGATGGGCAGGCAGACCTCAAAAAAAGGCTGATACGAACCATCGGCAAAGCATGGGAACGCTTCGGTGAGGATTACCTGCGAATGTTGCGGGCGGTACGGTTTTCCACTCAGCTTGGCTTTGCGATTGAACCGGCAACCTGGTCGGCAATTTCTCGCAATGTAAAAAATATAACAAAGATAAGCGGCGAACGAATAGCGATAGAGTTGGAAGCAATACTGGTCAATCCCAATCGCTCGGTGGGGACATCAATCTTGGCCAAAAGTGGACTGGCTAAAGCAATTTTCCCCGGCTTTAC
>DATLBB010000245.1:0-2549 GCA_035527155.1 Sedimentisphaerales bacterium | reverse complement strand
TCTGCGGAAAAAGTATGCTTTGTCTTCGATCTCCGTGTCGATATGCCATAACAAAATCCCTTTCATTTGGTAGCCCCTATTATAACATATCGGCCCAAATACACAACCAACTTCGACTCCTTAATTGCGACACAGCCTGTGCGCTTGAGGCTGCCACACAGCCGAAAATAAACCCCGCCATAGTGATGGCGAAAACAGAACCCTGCCATAGTGATGGCGAAAACAGAACCCTGCCATAGTAATGGCAGGGCTAACCAAACAAACCTAAACATTTTTGAGATTACCAGGGGAGATGGCAGGTATAGTGGCGGTAGAAGAGGCCTATCGAACGCATTGTGATTATGGCAATTACCTGTAGAGCGAGATTGAAGAATAAATTTCCGGTTGTTGAAAGAAAAGTTTCTTTTGCAAAGCCGGCGAATTGTTTAGTTTGCATTTCAAGAACGAGAACACTGTAAGTAATGAGCAAAGCGGCCACGACCAGATATGGTTTGAATGCCCTAAATACGGGAATGAGGATGTAATCGGGCCTTAACATTGTAAGGTCTTTGCCTATGGCTACTGTTAGCATGGCCATTGGGTAAAAGAAGAGGCCACCAAACTTTAAGATAGTCAAAAATACAGGCCATTCGACGCCTATTTTTCTTGTTATAACGGCAGCGATGATGTAGGGCAGTTCAACCACGAACAACATAATAAAAAATATGTACATCAACTTTAGGATATTCCAAACGAGTCCGGGAAGGCTCTCGAGATGAACCTGGGGTAACTCTTCGGCCTCAAAGGCCGTCGAGTAGATTATCTGCATGTAATACCAGACCAAACCCACCCACGTTAGTATAGTCAATATAATACCCAAAGGCAAACAGAACTCTAAAGTAGCTATAAGAAGGGGCACAATAATTGTAACACGTAAATGTCCCAGAAAAAACTTGATGCAGACTAAGACCGCCACGAATGCCAGGGGCGTTGCGTTGTTTCTGGTGGTGAATATTTTCCAGCTATTGATAAAGACGGCCCGGTAGAAGCCGGGTATGGGGTCTCCCTTTTCGATTTTGGGTTGGATTATTTTGGGTTTTTCGTCTTCTTTTGAAGGGATTATCAGAAGCTGGCCGCAGCTCTGGCAGCGGGCGCGTTTTCCGCAGTGTTTGCTGTCAAAGGCAATCAAGGCGTCGCATTTGGGGCAGTTGAACTTGATTGTCATATTCTCGATACTCGATTCTTCCGCCTTCGCTGAAGCTACGGCGGACAAGCGATACTCGATTCTCGTATCAAGTATCGAGTATCAAGTATGCAGTCATTCAGTCATCAACAGGATAAGCTCTTAGTCCTGCTTCATAGCGTCAACGAAGCTGCTAATGTTGTTGACCCACTTCTGGGCCTCGAGCAGGTCGACCTTGTCGGCTTTTACGAGCATTGCCAGATGCTTTTCCATCGTAATCATTTTTTCGCCGGGCTTGTTTTTGACCTTTGTTTGCAGTTGCGAATAGAGCTGCTCGACTTTACCGGTGCGAATCAGATTTGCGCAGGCGTAGTTATTGTTGAGAATTTCCATTGCCACGAGCCTGCCTTTTCCGTTTTTTTTGGGGATGAGCTTCTGGCAGACGATGTAGGCGAGACTGAGGGACAGCTGATTTTGCACTTCGCTCTGCCTGCCGGGCGGGAAATAATCGAGTATGCGTGTTACGGTGCCGGTTGCGTCTCGCGTGTGGAGCGTGGAGAAGACCAGATGACCTGTCTCGGCGGCCATAAGCGTCATCATAATCGTTTCAGGGTCTCGCATTTCACCGACAAATACAATGTCCGGGTCCTCGCGGAGCAGGGCTCTTAAACCGTCGACAAATGATCCGACATCCCTTCCGGCTTCACGCTGCGAGATAAGAGCGTATTTTTGTTGAAAGAGGTACTCTATAGGGTCTTCGAGGGTAATAATTCGGCAGGCGTGCTTTTCGCTGATTCGAGCGATGATGGAGGCGATGGTCGTGGATTTGCCGGCCCCTGTGATGCCTGTCATTAGGACGAGTCCCTGCTTGCGATTTATGATGTCCTTCCAGACGTCGTTGGGAAAGCCGATGGTCTCCACTTTTGGGACGTCCATAGATAATGCCCGGATGGCGGCACAGATGCCATCGTTTTCCCTGAAGACGTTTATTCGAAACTGCAGTTCGCCGACTCTGTAAGAGCAGTCCACGCTGTATTGACCCTTGAATTTGCGGAGGTTATCGTCGGAAAGGAGTGGATAGATAAGCTGCTTTGCGAGCTCGTGTGTTACAGCCTGGCCTTTGAGCTTTACGAGGTCGCCGTCGATGCGGTATGCAGGCGGTGTTCCGACTTTGATGTGCAGGTCAGAGACCCGCATGACGCCGTGCTCCTCGACATAAGCCAACATATCGCGAATGCTCAGCTTGCCGAGTTTCTCTGTTGCATAGACTTTTGCAGTGTCCGGGTATCCTTCAGCCATATTCGCCTCCGTTGGAGTTAGTGTGAAAAAAGGAATCGTCTACCGGCCTTTCTGTACCTGTATATAGTATATCAGAATTACTGTCGGA
>DATLBB010000244.1:0-3411 GCA_035527155.1 Sedimentisphaerales bacterium | reverse complement strand
TCATAGAGACTATCGAGTATGTGAGGGGGCTTATGGGGGAATGCAGAATTTAGAATACGCATTTCAAATAGAGCTAATTTTAGATTTTAGATTGGGTGTGAAAAAGTTGAATTTTCAAGACAGGTTTGGTATTCTATTAGTCGTAAGATTCGGCGGCGCAGGGCTTTTTGAAAGGCAAGGAGCAGTAATATGAGGAAGAATGTTCCATACGTATCAAACCTTGCATTACTGATTTTATTATTCGGCTGCATAGGGTGCCGAGCCCGCGAGCCTTCCAGACAATCCTATCTAAGCACCGGGGAACTATTGGACCTTTATGAGAGCATTTACTCCAAAATCCTGAATGCCCACGTTTCATACGACTACGTGTTAGAGAAGGCCGAGGGCGATTCATCTAAATTGGACAGGTATACGCGCTATGAGAAGGTTGACCGTATTGAAGAAGGTGAGAAATATAATATCCGCTACTCCATTGCGCATGACGGCTTTACCGAACCCAACAACATATTGCAATACGCCTTTGACGGTTCAACCACCATGGAGTATAACCCGAAAACAAGGACCGGGTCTATCATTGGAGGAAAAACGGGGCGGTCCGTCGAGACGATGAATAATCTGTGGCACTATATGTTGATTAATAGGAGTAATCCCCGCAATCCCAAATTAAGAGAGAAGTACCCGGCTGGACGGCCTTACATACGTGGGGCTATCAGTCAAAAGGCTCTTGTGCGTACGCAACTCGAAGAGGTAAATGGCCATTGGTGCCATGTTGCGGATACCCTTTTTCGTTCGGAACCTTATAATACCGTCTGGTTTGCGGTCGATAAGGGTGGACTGCCGATAAAATTTGAAATGTACAAAGATGGAAAATGTATCAGGCGGATTCTGGTTACTAAGGTGGCCTCGCTCGATACCGACCTCGGCAAGATATACTACACGGAGCAGGCTACCGATGAGTTCTATGATAAAGACGGATACAGGCTCTACAAATTTCGTGTCAACTCTTTCAGGCCAAACATCGAAACAACCCCGGAGGCATTCAAGTTATCCTTCCCGAACGGTACCAAAGTGGTAGACCATGTTAAAGGGATATGGTATACTGTGGGTCCCTTAGCTGAAAAGGAGGGAGGTTATGGTGTTCTGCAGGGGTTTAACCGATAAGGAAAACCCGGCTTTGACAGGATTTGTTTTTTATTTGACGGTGGAATAAATTTGGGGGGAAGACATTTTGGTGTGCATCGCACGCCCTACCAAACTGGTTGCAATTCGAGGGAGATTTCGATATTATCGTGGAATTGGAAGGCATAGTTTCGTAAAGAAGATTAGTATGATTCAATGCGCAAAATCAGTATTGTTGTCGGCGGTTTTATGTGGAATTGTGGGGACGATGGTCTTATCCAGTGCGGCGTTGGCGATGGAGCGTCCTTTTATTCTGTGGGACAAAAAGGACATTGCCACAATCCGCAAAAAAATCGAGACTGAGGCGTGGGCGAAGGCGGCTTATGAGAAATTAGTTAATAATCCTGAGCGGCACGAGAAAAGCTTCAGCAATTTGTTTCGCCACGCGATTATGGGTGACAAAGAAGCGGCGGAGAAGGACAAGAAGGAACTAATGCGAATGGCAAGGTCGCCGATACCGAGAGGAGCCGCCCAATATATCAACGTGATAAGATATGATTTGCTCTACGATAGGCTTACGCCAGATGAGCGCCGGGAAGTTGAAGAGTGTTTCCGTATATATATCGATAACCAGATTTTCAAGCGGGCAATCCTCGATCCGAAAATTTTCAACGATTCCAAAAACTTCTCGCGTTACGACGCCCGCAAGTACACACGTACTAACTGGCTGCCAAACATCATCTGGCCGTGGAAAGTAAGCGCTAATTTGATGACTGCGGCGATGGGGGATGAAGAATTGATTCGCAAGGTGTGGGCGGCTTACGGCTCGTGGAAATGGTACTTCGATGAGTATCTGTGCGACAGCGGCTTCTACAGCGAAGAGTTCGGCAAGATGGGGTCGACGCCGGGCGCGATGCTTTTGTATTGCCGGGCCGTGGAACGATTGGGACTCAACGAATTAGGGTACGGCTACAATGGAAAAGGTGGAGCGACGATGCGGGGGCATATTGAAAGCCTCATCCATCTGGGTTATCCACGGATTGATGTGGGCAGCAATCGGCCACAATACCCGATGTTGACCATTGGTGACCTGAGACAAAGCGGCTCGAGCCAATCGTGGAATTTGCCATCGCCGGCCTTTCAATATAGTATCGTGATGGGCTACACGCCAGATGGCAAGGGAGGTAACGAGCGATGGAAGGCGCACGGGGCGTGGGGCGGAGTGATACGAGGCAATCACGCTCAGTGGGATGGGTACAGTGGCTTTACGCCGAAGATGCAGATTCCATTCTGGTTTGAGGTCGGGCAGGCCCGATGGCCTGAAATCGGATTCGATTATTTTTTGGCGCAGATGCGTGGGCCGGATGAGGACAGATACTATCCTTCGCTGTTCTTCGGGCTTGATCCCATTGAGCCGGCCAAAGTCAAAGCGCCGCCTGCTCCATCGGCTGTCTGGCCGGAGCGGGGACTTGTTATGCTGCGGGCTGATGAGAGTCCGAGTTACTGGGAGTCACCGGCGCCGGCAATTGCGATGAGGTTGGCTACTAATTACGCGCACAATGTTATCGACTGCTTCTCGCTCAGTGGCTTCTACGCTTTTAACCGGCCAATATATCTGAACCGGCAAGTCACGCCGGGCTATGCCCAGGACTGGTCGCGGAGTATCCAGAGCCATTGTGGAGTGACGGTCGATGGTAAGGAGCCGAAGTTTACGAGCGAAACGACTATTCGCCAGGCATTTACCAAGCCGGTGAAATTTGTTGCTGCCCGCAGCGACAGTGTCTTCGAGGGAGTTGACCTGACACGCTGCCTTATGCTGACAAACGAATACTGCTTAGACGTAACACAGTTGGCAGGAGAGAAAGAGCACTCGTATTATTGGCTTATTCATGCGTTAGGCGAGGTCCCGAAAGCAAAAGGGTGGAAGGACTCAAAACTTCCAAAAGACCTAAGTCCGCTGAAAAAGGTACGGGCACATCAGGCGGGGAATAAGCCGTGGTCGGTTACAGCAATTCAGAGCTGTGCGCTCGAAGAACCTTCCAAAGCAAAACTGCCGAAGCAGTGGTATGAGCGGAAGATCGGAGTGCGGCTTCAGATGCTCGGTGGGGACAACACGACGGCCTATACCGCACAGACTCCGCTGATAGTTAGTAGATTCAGGGACGATAAAGGACAACAGCAATATAAGGAGATGCAGAGTGAGGTGGGTGGAGTGACAATCGTTGCGGAACGTAAGGCTCCGAGTACTACCTTTGTGGCATTGCACGAACCGTTCGAGGGGGGCAAGTCCAA
>DATLBB010000243.1:0-5702 GCA_035527155.1 Sedimentisphaerales bacterium | reverse complement strand
CAACCGCGCCGTGCAGACCCTCGCGGTCGATCTTGCCGAGCACCGTCCCGCCAACCTTACTGCTCGATCGATCCCGCACGCGATCATACTTGACATTCGGCACATCCTTGAGAAGTCCCTGATCGACCCAATCCCAGATTGCCCCGCCCTGCAGCACTGGATACTGCTCAATAGCATCCCAGTAATCCTGCAGGTTTCCAACGCTGTTGCCCATGGCGTGCGCGTATTCGCACAGAATCATGGGCCTGGTCACGCCGGGCCTTTTGGCGTAATTGACCATACTCTCGATCGAGGCATACATGGGGCAGACGATGTCGGTGTTGGTGCCGCGGCCGGCCTGCTCGAAGTGCACGGGCCGCGACGGATCAAAGCTGCGAATCCAGCTCGATGTCATCACGTAATTACTTCCGTTGCCGCCCTCGTTACCCAGCGACCAGATGATTATGCACGGGTGATTCTTGTCGCGATGCACCATCCGCACGGTCCGCTCCAGGTGCGCCTTCTCCCATCTCGGATCGCCCGCCAGTTCTCTGGCGGCATGAGCCTCGATATTCGCCTCGTCGATCACATACAATCCGTATTTATCGCACAGTTCGTACCATCTCGGACAATCCGGATAATGGCTCGTCCTGACCATATTGATGTTGAATTGCTTCATCAGCATAATGTCCCGCACCATCGACTCTTCGGTCACATAGTGGCCGGTAACGGGATCATGCTCGTGCCGATTGACTCCCTTGATTAGAATCGCCTTGCCGTTGACCAACAGTTGCCCGTTCAGTATCTCGACCTTTCGAAAACCAATATCGCAGCCGGTCACCTCGACCACCCTGGCATCCCTGCGTCTACCTCGCTTGAGGGTCAGCACCAGGCGATACAGATTAGGCTGCTCCGCGGACCACTTCGCTGCGTTTATAACTGTGACCTTCGGCGAAACGATTTTGTGATTGCCCCCCGCATTCGCGGCGATGTCGTTCAGGGTGAGTCTGGCCACCTGCTCGCCGCCGGCGTCAAGGAGTTCTCCCTCGACCGAGCAGTCGATCACGCGATTGGTGAAGTTGTGAATGTTCATTTCTACTTGGAGGACGCCGTCCCGATAGCCGTTGACAAGGTCGACCTTCGCCCAGAAGTCTCCAATATGCACTTGGCCCGCCGACCACAGAAAGACATCTCGGAATATTCCGCTTAGCCTCCAGAAATCCTGATCCTCCAGATAGCTTCCGTCACAATACCGATACACCTCCGCCGCCAGCACATTCTCGGCCTCAGTGACATACTCGGTGATATTGAAAATCGCCGGGGTCCTGCTGCCCTGACTATACCCCACTTTCCGCCCGTTGATCCAGAGATAGAAGGCGGAATCGACGCCATCGAATTGAATAAACAGTTCCCTGCCCTTCCAGTCGTTGGGCACCGTAAATGTCCTGCGATACGAACCGACGGGATTGCGTTCGTTATAGTTAGTGTATCCTGCCGGCGGCTCGCTCATCACCCGGGGAGGGTCCTTCTTGAATGGATAGGTGATATTCGTGTAGACGGGTGTCCCATAACCATGGAGTTGCCAGTTGCTCGGCACGGGGATATCGAGCCACTTCGAAACATCGAAATCGCTCTTGTAGAAATCCACAGGTCTATCGCTCGGCTTCGGGGCCCAGTGGAACTTCCAGCTGCCGTTGAGCGATTTGTAGAACGGCGAGGCTTTGCGGTCGGCCTTGAGGGCCGTTCGGTTATCGAGGTAAGGGATGAGGGTGCAGTGGCCGGGCTCTTTGTTTATGCCTACGACCTCGGGATTTTCCCAATCAGGTATCTTCAGTCCTTGGGACTCCTTCCGGAGGTCCGCCTCGGCAACACTGCTTTGTTGTCGACTGCATTCGGTAAGGGTCAGTGAGATTACGACTACGAGCAAAGGCGATACTAAGTGAAAAAGACGTGTCCGGTTAGACATTGTTACACTCCTTTCATTATCTCCAAAGGACGCCTGACGGCGGAAACAGGTCATTTGCTTGATGTGGAAAATATATCTTAAAATAAAGGTCTTTGCAAGAGTTTTTTGAGATGTCCGAGGAACATCTTATCCTTGCCGGGAGTATACGATGTTTCCTGAACATCCCATTTATCAGCATATTTTTACTTGACTTCACAACCTTATTCTGGTATAGCTTTCGTAGACTGAACTGAGGAGATTATATGCAAATCCTTTTGTTTGAGTTTCTGCGGTTCTTGCGGTGGTACGTTTGTGCAAGAGGTGTACGATACATATTGATAATTTTCAAATAGGAGAAGACATGAACAGACATATCACAACTATTCTGCTCTTACTGGCAGTGACCCTGAGTGTCCAAATGGTATCGAGTGGTTTGGCGGCTGCGGCCGAAGCGCCGAAACCGCGCAGTCGCAGTGAAGTCGAAGCGGTACTTGCCAAAGCGCCGAAGCCGCCGAAGCGAAAGCTGCGGGAGCTTAACATTGTTCTTGTTGCGTTCAAGAAGGACCACGGCCCCAATGAGCACGATTATCCTCTGTGGCAGAAGCGATGGGCAGTTCTACTTGGTGGCAAGAAGGCCGGCCAGGAGAAACAGGTCAACCTCTACGGTCCGGCCCCGACCGGTAAACAACAAAAGGGTCTTGCCGGTGCGCCCAAAGTGCAAGTCTCCACAGCCACCGGTTGGCCGAGCAAGGAGCAGTTCAAAACGTCCAATTTGATTGTCATGTTCTGTTATGCCCAGTGGGACGAACAAAGACTCGAGGACCTGGAAGAGTTCTTGTCCCGCGGGGGGGGTTTTGTCATCCTGCACCCGGCTGTGATTATTCCCAAAGGCAAGGACATCACCGAACAGGTAACAAAGCTCATAGGGTTGGCGTGGGAAGATGGTTATACGCGCTGGCGTCATGGTCCGATGGACCTGAAGATTGCCGCTCCGGCTCATCCAATCTGTCTTGGCTTGCCCAGGACGATTCACCTTCTCGATGAAGCCTATTGGCCCCTCAAGGGTGACCGCAGCAAGGTCACGATATTGGCGACTTCCGATGAAACCATAAGCCAAGACTCCGACAAGACCAGGCCTGAGCCGATGTTTTATGCCTATCAGTATGGCAAAGGGCGGGTCTTTAGTTGTATTCTTGGACACTATACCTGGACATTTGACGACCCATATTTGCGCATCTTGCTGCTGCGTGGGATGGCCTGGGCGGCGGGAGAATCGCCTTATCGTTTTGACCGATTGGTCATGCGAGGTGTGCCTTTGAGCGGCGAGGGATACTTGTATGAATAACCAGAAAAGCAGTACCAAAAAACACGAAAGTAGGATTTCCCGCAGAGTTTTCATCAGCGGCTCTGCCGCGGCACTTGGGCTGGTTACGATTGTGCCCCGGCACGTCTTGGGAGGGCCCGGCAATACACCTCCCAGTGAAAGACTGAATATAGCCGGCGTCGGAGTAGGGGGGCAGGGAAGATGGGACCTCGACAACGTCAGCAGCGAAAATATTGTCGCCCTTTGCGATGTAGATTGGGAGAGAGCGGGGGACACTTTCAAACGTTACCCCAAGGCAAAAAGATACCGCGATTTCCGTATAATGCTGGAAAAGGAAAAGAACATCGACGCAGTCGTAGTGGCTACACCTGACCACACACACGCTGTCGCTACTATGACGGCAATCAAGATGGGAAAGCACGTCTACTGTGAGAAACCACTGACCCGAACAGTTTATGAGGCTCACGCTATAGCCAAAGCTGCCCGCGAAGCTAAAGTCGCGACCCAGATGGGAAACCAGGGTATGGCGTTTGAGGGAAACCGCCTTATCAATGAATGGCTCTGGGACGGAGCGATCGGTCCGGTGCGCGAAGTGCATGCCTGGTCTGACCGACCAACGCACAACGGAAAGCTGTTCTGGGCCCAGGGGATTGATAGGCCCAAGGATACACCGGCTGTTCCTTCAACCTTGAACTGGGACCTGTGGCTGGGCCCGGCGCCATACCGACCTTATCACCCAGCCTATGTACCCTTCAAATGGCGCGGCTGGTGGGATTTTGGCTCGGGAGGATTAGGGGACATGGGCATCCACAATGTAGCTCCGGTTTTCTCCGCCTTGAAACTCAGCGCCCCGACCAGTGTGCATTCCAGTTCGACTTTAGTCAATAAGGAAACTCTTCCTCTGGCCTCAACTGTGCATTACGAATTTCCTGCACGGGGCGATATGCCTGCGGTTAAGCTGCACTGGTACGATGGCGGTATCATACCGCCTCGTCCGGATGAGCTGGAAGACGAACGGGAGTTATCACGCGAAGATGGCTTAATCTTTGTGGGTGATAAAGGCAAAATGTACGTTGAGGGCTGGGGCGGTAACAGCCCCAGGCTAATACCGGAATCGAAAATGAGAGCATACAAACGGCCTCCAAAGACACTGCCTCGCTCAATCGGCCACCATAAAGAGTGGATTCAGGCCTGCAAAACAGGCAATCCCACACGCTCCAATTTTGACTTCGCCGGCCCTCTCACGGAAGCCGTTTTGTTAGGCACAGTTTCTGTTCGAACCGGCGGTAAGAGATTAATCTGGGATAGTGAAAATATGAAGGTTACTAATCTACCTGAAGCCAATAAATATCTCCACTATCAGTATCGCAAAGGGTGGACGTTGTAGCCTGATGTAACAGTTTTGTTATATCCCTTTTGGAAAAGCAACTGCTATAAATGGCAAAAATCCATACAAAAGTTTTATCAGACCAGGAAATACAAACCATACATCATGCCAGTCTTACCATTCTTAAAAAGACAGGCATTATAATACACCACGATGAGGTATTGAAGCTCATCGCTGATGGGGGTGCCGGAATTGATAAGGATAGTAAGATTGCACATTTGCCCGAGCAGTTGATTATGGATTGTATTGCCAAAGCTAAAAAGCAATATATTCTGTACGGGCGCGATTTGGAATGCACTGCCCGCTTTGGTTATGGTGATGTTGTTTTGATGTCCAGTCCCGGCCAGTATGGATGGATAGACTCAAGGAGCGGCCGACTTCGCTCGGCTGCAATACAGGATGCACACGATGCAATTTGTTTGGGAGATGCTCTGCCTAATATCACTATAGTGGGCTCAATGGCTCAGCCTGAAGAAATATCTGAGGCGTACAGGGAAGTATTTTTAACTGCCGAGCTCGTGAAAGGAACCCGCAAGCCAACACGAACCTGGGTTTTCAATCGCCGCACCGCTCGTTACGTCTTAGAGATATATCGCACAGTTGCAGGCAGTGAGGCAGCGCTGCGCGAACGTCCCATGACAGAGGCATTCCTGGAACCAATTAGCCCGCTCCAGTTGCCGCACGATGGGCTGGACGTTATGATCGAGTTCGTACAGGCTGGTCAACCGGTCAGCATTGGTCCAATGGCGATGGCCTCCGGAACGGCACCGGCTACCCTGGCCGGTACTTTAGCACTGGAAAATGCGGAAATACTTGCCGGTGTCGTCGTCTCACAACTGTTGGCACCGGGCACACCAGTAACGTATGGCGGAATCCCTCACATTATGGACCCGGCCACGGGCACTTGTTCATTTGGCTCACCTGAACAGATGCTGATGGCGCAAGCCTGCGTCCAGATGGGGAGTTTTTACGGTTTTCCTGTGTATATAAATGTTGGTCTCACAGATGCGAAAGTCCCCGACGTCCAGGCTGGTATTGAAAAAGGTTCATCTATGATGTTGGGTGTC
>DATLBB010000242.1:0-2859 GCA_035527155.1 Sedimentisphaerales bacterium | reverse complement strand
CTGCGACAGGAAAGTTGCGGTATATTCGAGAAGGCCGCCGGGCCGTGACACAAACTCCTGGTAAAATGCCCAGCCCTTAAAAAAGGAAGGAAAATTTACAATCTCTCCGGCACCGTGGTAGATAAGGCGAAGGTCAACATCCAGCCAGAGGTATAGATAGAACCCGATAAAAAAGATTAAGCTTCGGGTCAATCCGCCAGGGGCTTGACTGCGGCGCCATTTTCTAATTTCGATTTGCGAATTTCCAATTTCCAAAACCGCTCATATCCCATAAATATTTCTCGTGAGAACTCGCAACGTTAGCAATTGAAAACTGACTATTGAATAAACAGAAGTCACAAGCTACCAAACAATAGTCAATAGTAAATTGTCAATAGTCAATTATATTATATCCGGCTCAAAAATGCACATTGTTTCTAAGTTTGCGTTTTTGCAATACATAGCAAAAAAAACAGAAAAAGTACAAAACCGTAACATAACGGTAACATTTGGCCGGCATAATTGCGCTTGTTAAAGTAACCGTTTTTTTGTTATTCTATTTGAAAGGAGCACGATTATGGAAAGGTTGAAAAGTATCACAATCATCTTTTTGTTGGCTGTTGGCTTGCTTGCCTCAGCCGCTCCAGCCAAACCTGCAAGCGTACTTTTGCAGGAAGGCCTGTACGCCGAGGAGATTGAAGGTGACCTCGACGCTGCAATCAAAATCTACGAGCAGGTGATTGCCGAGGCGGAAAAAGTCCAGCGAACGGCCGCCCACGCCACGTATCGAATTGGCATGTGCTATCTGAAAAAAGGCCGGAAGGACAAAGCGGCTGAATACTTCCGGAAAATGATTTCAGATTTCCCCGGTCAGAGAGCATTTGCCAGAAAAGCAGAATCGCAATTGGACAAGATTAAGCCCGGGCCTCAAAGAATTGTCGAACAAGCGGTGATGACAATTTCAACGTGTGCTGAGGGCGATCCGAGAGTTACCGAGGCCCTGGAACCCCTGAAAGGTCTCGATGAAACTGTCGTGGTCAAAGAATTGGGCAAATTTCTCGATTCAAAAACCAATACAGTCAGACGTTCAGCGATATATATCCTCTGGAAAGGCAACCTAAAAGACGTCTCTGCTGCTGTGCCTGCTCTTGAAAAGCTCTGTTCACACGAGGAGGACATCACACGCGGTATGGCAGCAATCACGCTGGGTGCGTCCAGGGCCGACTCCAGCTTCGAGGCTTTGTGTGATATGACATTGAAAGACTCCAGCGGATATGCCCGCCGATGTGCCGCCTATGCACTGGGACTGATGGGTCGAGCCGACGCCAGGCCCACTCTTGAAAAGGCGATCAAAGATTCCGACCACCTCGTACAAAACAACGCCGAAGCAGCACTGGCAATGCTTTCGAAGGCAGCCAAAGCTTTTCCCGAATTTGCGGGCTGTCGGATCAAAGAAACTTTAAAAATGGAATTTACCGGGCCCGGCCACGAATGGTGGTTAAAAGACCCAGGTACAACCAGGACGATATATGAAAACACTCAGTTGGATATAGAATGGGAAATCGACAGGACAATCTCGGACAAAAGCCAGGTTCTTGCAATTTGTGTTTTGCCGGATGGAATCGATATTCATGATATTGATTCCTCAATGTGGTTTGAAGCTGATATTCCCGTTACGGCCAGGGAAACAAAATACGGCCATCCCTGGAAGGGTGCAGCCGGCAAAATAGGCACGTTACGTAAAGCCAAAAGTTTAGTGGCCGGCGAATATAAAGTTTTTCTTTATGCATTTGGACACCTTGATTCAGACAGAAGCTTGCAAAAGCTTTTTAAAGATAGGTTAATAGCTGTTGCAACTGCCAAACTTAGTGTAAAGCCGATGCCGTATACACAGGTGTCAATCAACGACATACGGCCGGACGGGATAATCAATTTCAAAAACATCCTTCAGGAAATAAATCAGCAAAGCGCACCGATAACAACAATGAGGTTCATCAATTCTGATTTTGTTCAGGTTAAAAATATGTTTGATGATGAAGGCGGGCCGATTGAATTTACTGCGAAGCACCAAGGAAATATTTACAGGTATAATCTGGCTTTCAATAAGCCTGTTTCGCCCGGAGAGGCCATGCTCTACGGCAGCGAAGGGACCATTAAGGGCTTAATACATCCGGTAAGGGACACTAAAGATGTGTTCCGGTATTTTATGGTCCATAGTCCCGGCACAGTCAAGCCGACTAGACGAATAGAGACTTACCGGCTCCCTGAAGGTGCCGAGCTTGTCTCCACAACGCCGAAGGATATGGCCCGGAGGACAAAGGATGGGCGGATTGAATTGTACGTCGAGAAAATGATTCCTGCCGGCGGCACTATTACCACAGGATTTCAATACCGGTTGAAGCAGACGGCCGGCTTGTCGGTTTCACCCAACCGAAAGTTGCTTGATGAGAGTACGTTAATAGCAATCAATAATCAGGACCGGTTCGGAGCCAAGTGGTTTAAGGTCGAAGACGAATACGAAGCTGCCTCACAAAGTAAAAAGCAACGGATGATTGAAGAATGGATGGCTGACGCTCAGAAGCCTGATGTTACAATACGGTCAAGTGCCATAGCATCTCTTGGTAACATTGCCTGTAAACAAGCGGCAGATGTACTAATGAAGATTGCGAAGGAGCCTATGGAATTTAGCCGAAGCAATCGGCCCAGGTGGATAGCTGTTCGAAGCCTTGGCCGAATAGGTGATATGCGTGCGGTGCCGGTTCTCATTGACCTGCTTGACTACTATAATAAGGACACTCAGCTTTATGCCAGAGTAGCTTTATGCGAAATTACTGGTGTTTATTTCAGCAACGACAAAGCCAAATGGCGCAACTGGTGGCA
>DATLBB010000241.1:0-7421 GCA_035527155.1 Sedimentisphaerales bacterium | reverse complement strand
CTCCGCCCAACCGTAGGTGGGTATTGTTACCGTGTCCTCCCAGGCTTTGACCCTTGCCAGACTCAATCTTGGAAGAACTGATAACTGCCCAATGAAAAACAAAACTACAAAGATATTCCTCATATAACCTCTCATCATTGTTATCTCCTTAACACACGAACGATTCGCCGACACAATTCATTTAAAGCCAAACCTCTCACATCACCATCCCCAAAGCACACATAAGCAGTTGTGCTGCTGATAATGTAAGGGAAAACTGACAAGGCGCCAAGATAGTTTTAGCCGGACCCTTTTATTTTGCAAACATATTTTTGCTCTTGGATATGCAGCTCGCTTGAAGTATAATATCGGCACCCTCAAAGGCCCAAAGGATTATTTATTGGCCTGGGCTTAGAACAAGCAAAGTGGAGGTAATCATTATGGTTAGAAACACAGCACTTCGGGTGAAAAGGTCAAGCAATGTCCCATTATTTCTCTTGTTTTTGTTTGCAGTCACCGCTTTTTCTTCGGGACTATCCAACTTCGTTTTTGCCGCGGCCCCCGCGGACACTTATCATGTCTGGGAGAAGGTGGAGATCACCCTGGACGCGAGTAAATCGTATAAAAACGCATACAGGGAGGTAGAAGTCTGGGTGGACCTCAAAGGGCCGGGATTAAACAAACGATGCTATGGATTCTGGGATGGTGATAATGTGTTCAAGGTACGCGTTCTGGCCACCGCTCCGGGAAAATGGATATGGAACAGCGGGTCAAATCAACACGACTCTGGGCTAAACGGTAAAACAGGCGGATTCGTCGCTATTGCATGGGATGAAGCGGCGAAATCTGGAAATCCCTGCCGAAAGGGCATGATCAAGGCCTCTGCAAACGGTCACGCATTTGAATATGCGGACGGCACGCCCTTCTTTCTTTTAGGCGATACATGGTGGTCTGTCCCGACTTTCCGCTATAAATGGTACGATGACGACAGACAACGCCCTATCGGTCCGAAGGCCGGCTTTAAGGACTATGTAGCATTCCGCAGAAAGCAAGGTTTTAATTGCCTTGCAATGATTGCCGCATTTCCAAACTGGGCCAACGATGGCAAGCCGACATCATTAAAAACAGCCGATGGTACGGTACTGCGTTCGGCCTGGAAGCAGCCCGGCACCAAAAGTGCAAAGGATATGCACGACGAGGACGGTAATCGCGCGTTCCTGTTCCCGGGCAGGGTACCCGGCTACGAGAATTACTTTCCTGATGTTGACCGCATTAACCCGAAGTACTTCCGCAACCTGGACAAAAAGATTGACTACCTGAATAGTCAGGGATTTGTTCCTTTTATCGAAGTGTCCCGTCGGGATATCGGCCAAGGCTGGAAAAAATACTACCAGTGGCCCGAGTCTTATACTCGGTATATCCAGTACATTTGGAGCCGCTATCAGGCCAACATCTGCCTGTTTAGTCCGATCCATCTTGACTGGACAGGAGCGACCATATCAGCAGACGATTGGAACGAGACAGCGAATAAGGTTATTGAGAAATATGGTCCTCCGCCGTTTGGGACTTTGGCCGGAACCAACTCGAATCCCTCGACGCTTCGGAACTTCGGTCACGTCGACAAGGCCAAATGGCTCACATTCCATCAGATCGGCAATAAGCGTACCCACGACCTTTACGCCTATTTGACGGAGATATTCAATGCCTCGCCTCCCGTGCCCGGCATCAACGGAGAACCTTACTATGCCGGAATGTTAGACGCGCCGGGTGGAACGGAGACCTCCGCGCTGTATTGCCGCTCCGGGATGTACGGCAGCGTGTTGTCCGGTGGATTGGGAGGCCACATCTATGGTGCAGGCGGCTGGGACGGAGGAATGTGGGGCGGTAACGTCGAAGATGCTGCGAAAAACCATATCTGGGACGTCATCAAGTGGCAATCCGCAGACCAAATGCGGCACTTAAGAAGTTTCATTCTATCCGAAGGCCGCAAATACCAGAACCTTGTTCCCAGCGTGAATCTTCTCTTGCCAAACAGATCGGGCAAGGCCAATAGTTGTATCGGCTGGGCTTACTGCGCACGCACCGCCAAGCAAGATTTCTTCCTCTTATATTTCGAAAAGGATTGTCCTCAAACAAACCTCTCAGGTGCGTTATCAAACGGCAAATACAAGGCAAGGTGGTTTAATCCACGAACCGGCGACTGGATAGATGCAGGTGTTTTAATTGCCAATTCTTCGGGCAGGGTTTCTTTGCCCAATTTCCCGGGCAATACCGCCAAATCCAGGACCGACTGGGGCCTGAAGCTTACGCTGTTTCGCACTCAATAACCATATTGCCATTCACTCTCACCCACAGCTTCAGAGGGCTTGCCAAAACGCGAAGAAGGGCGTTTTGGGGACCCCAGAGCAAAAATACGGCAAGTGTAAAAAGGCCCTTGCCAGGCCGAGGGGCAGAAAACGGGCTTTGAAGTCTAACAGCATGTGCTTACTTTGGTCAAAAAAAGAAAAAAATATATTTTTTTTGGGCCGCTGGAAAAATGCTTTGAACAGGAATATTTCTTGTTATCGGGTTTAAGTGAGGGAAGTCATTGAATATGGGCGAGATAATTGAAGCTGCCGGCTTACACTTTGGGGCAGCCGAGAAGAAATGAGAACCTTTCAAATTATTGGCATTATTGCCCGTGTTAAACCGTGCGGAATTGCCGACCTTGGGGACATCCAAAAAAGGTTCAAGACCGAGCAGGAAATCTGCCGATGCGCTATGTGTTAGAAGAAAAAAAGGTGGCTCTGGATAATGACCTGTTCGGCCATGTTAGCTCAAACTTATGTTGTTCGTCTTAGATGTCCGCAGACAAGTCAGAACGTAATACAGGCAACGTTAGGAAGGGCTAAGAGGAAAAAAGGAAAGAGCCGCAATTTAATATTGCCCCTGTGAAGCTAAGGCGAATATCTCAAAAATACGAAATAAGAAAATAACAGGGATAATATCGCCACTGCCGACACAGGGGCTTTTTCTTAAATTTATTTCCCGGATTTCCCCAAACGCAAAACAGGACATTTGGGGCCCCCTCCTCCATACTTGACTACTCATTATTTCCGCGAGAAATGAGTGTCGTGACCGTCTAATGATTCGTCAGCGTGATTTGCCCGGCCCCGCAACCAGCGCGAAATCCCATAATACTGCTCTCCTTTAGAGGTAGCTGCGTGGCACCCGTGATGGCATCACAGGCAAACGGAACAGCCATCCACGAGCCGCCACGCACCATTCTGAACCCATCCAACCCGACATGATACGAAGTTGAATACCAGTCTAAGGTCCACTCTGCAACGTTTCCCGCCATGTCACAGGCTCCATAAGGACTGTTGAATTTACCAAAGTTGCCTACCGGCGCCGTACACGGAAATCCATCATCATGCGCCTCGTAATTACATCGATAAACACCGCCGGCGTTCGGTGATTCATTTCCCCAGGGATATTTTCTCTCAGGCAGAGGATTTTTACGCTGCTTTATCTTGTCACCATCCAGGTAAATCCCACCACGAACAGTTTTTTCCCATTCTGCCTCGCTCGGCAGTCTCAAACCACACCACCTCAGAAACGCTGCCGCATCGTACCAGGATATGTATGTAACCGGATAGTTTTCTCTGCCTGGTTTTACACTGTAAGTAAAATCAGGAGCAGATCCGTTCCGGACAATGCCGCAGCGGCGGCTGTCCGACATTCGCCCGTTCCAGCCTGCTCCCTGTCGACCAATTTCGTTAAGATAGTCTGCATACATAGCAACTGTAGTTTCATATTTTGATATATAAAACAACGGCAGTTGACATACAGGCTCCTGGTCTCCCGACTCGTCATAACCTCCGCCAGGCAGACTCTTTATCTTGAATTCTCCCGCCGGAACTCGCACCATCCTAATTCCACGAACTCTAAACTTTAATTGACTTAGGTCTACAATACGTGTTGTGCCTGTTTCACCAAGTTCTCCAAAGCTCGTTTCGCCTGTACCCCACCAGATTATCTTTTTGTGTCCCGGACTCTCGACAAGGCCGTAACCATTGCCTCTGAGATACTCCATAGCAAGAAATTCCCAGGTAGCGCCTGAATCCTTACTATAGCGGATGAAAACGTATACGGGGCAATCCTTTGAAATTTCCGTGTCTTTTAAGTCATACTCTATCACTATCCTGGGACCGCCCAATTCAGTCGGCTCCTGTGTTACCTTCGTATTGGTAATCTCGATCCACTGTGAATAACAAAAATTGCAGCAAATTAGACAAACAGCCGTTAATGGCAAAATACTTTTTGGCATCTTATTCACCTTCAAATCTGATTTGTTCTGTCCTCAGCGGTTCTTATACTTTCTCGGGTACAACCCAGGGCTTTCTGTAGTTGGCCTTTAGGTACTTGTTGGCTTCGTTGTCTGCGACGAAGCTTTCAGTTGCACCATCAAATTTAAGTTTACGGTTTCCAACCCGGTATGAGATGTTGGCAAGATGACACAGCACCATTGAAAGGTGCGCTTCTTCGACATCCGCTTTAGGTTTCTTTCGGCTGCGTATGCAGTTTATGAAATCGTCAAAATGCGCGTCTATTATACTTCCGAATTTCAAGCCGGCCGGCTCTGAGACAACAGCTTTGCTCTCCCGCACATTGCTGTCTCCTTCAAATACCTGCCATCCACCGCCGTGTCTGCCAAAGCACATAAATCCTTTGGTTCCGCATATTTCCACCTTTGTTGCGGAGAAAGGCCAGTCCGGGAACCTGGTCTTGTCTTTTAAGTGAACGATTCGATGCATATAAGGTGACCAGAGGGACGCTTCGAAAAGTAAGGAAAGTTTGCCGAACTCGAACGTCGTGAATTGGGTGTCCGGCTGCTCTCTGCCGTCGTTGAAGTGGTATACTCCTCCTGCGTTGCAGACAGTATCCGGATATCCCTTTCCAATCAGATATCGCACTAAATCAATCTGGTGTGTCATATCAGCCATAATATAGCCGACATAGAAATCCCACAGCCTCCAAAACCATCTGCCCGGACGATAGGGCAGTTTGGGTGACGGGCCACACCACAAATCATAATTCAGACCTTCCGGAACCGGCTGCACAGCGGCTACATGGATAGGCCCGGATTCCTGCATAAGGAACACGCGGGCCAGATAAACGTCCCCCAATTTACCGCTGCGGATATACTCCGCGGCTTTATCGGTATAGGGGGCGCTGCGGCTTTGGGTTCCAACCTGGACAACCCTGTTGTATTTTCGGGCAGCCTCAACCATCTTTCTGCCGTCCCAAATGCTCAGCGACAGCGGTTTCTCTACGTAGACATCTTTTCGGGCCTGGCAGGCCATTATCGTACCAAGTGCATGCCAGCGGTCCGAAGTCGCTATTACAACCGCATCGACCTGGCGGTCGTCGAGCATTTTTCGAAAATCCTGCACAAATTTCGGCTTATAGTTGTGGCCTTCCATCACAATTTCCGCTGCCGGCCCATAGCTTCGCGTATCCGCGTCGCAGATATATTTAATCTTAACATCAGACCTTTTCACCAGGCTACTCAAAAGCGCACGTCCTCGACCGCCAACTCCCATTATTCCCAACACCACCTTGCTTGCAGCTCCCATACTTTTGTTTTGAGACAAGACAGTAAACGTTGTAGCTGCACCTATTGAACCTTTCAAAAATTCTCTGCGATTTATTGTTCCCATTTTTTTCTCCCTTGAATATGCTGCGCAACATAATTTATTGAGCATCTTTCGCCTCACAGGCCACTCCCACAAAAAGTTGGCACGTTGAGGAGATGAAAAATGCATACCCTACTTGTTAACGACCATTCTCCTGTTCGTCTGACATAATACTCCATTAGGCTGCCCAATTCCAGTGCTTTTTGCAAATATTTGCCACCCATTGGCGTACAACAGGGAGTTATTCGAAAACAGTAACAAAGAGGTTGTAATATTACGGACTTTCGTGTATTTATAAGGAATTGCTGTAGTTATTTCTATTGGTATGGAGTCGGCTGCTATTTCCCTGAAATGCTAAGGTTTTGGAGTCTGGGTAAAGGAGGATATCATGCGTAAAAGAGTTACTGTCATAAAAATCAGTCTTGCCGTCGTTCTAATCGCCGCTGTCCTTTGCTGCGCGAAACCGACTCAAACGGTGATGGTCCCGATGCGGGACGGGGTGAAGCTGGCGACAGATGTTTATCTTCCTGATGGCGAGGGGCCATGGCCTACAATTTTGTGGCGGACGCCTTATGGAAAAGGTGGGGCAGAGGAACGTGCGAGGGGTGTTAATCAACGCGGATATGCTTTTGTGGCGCAGGACATTCGCGGCAGATTTGGCTCGGAAGGTATGGATTATCCGGTCTTCGGGCATGATGGATGGGGAGAGCATAAGGATGGATATGACGCGGTGGAATGGATTGCGGCTCAGGAATGGTGCAACGGCAAAGTTGGGACGGTGGGCGCGAGTGCCAACGGGATTACGCAGAACATGATGGCACCGAGCCGACCGCCACATCTGGTCTGCCAGTATGTTGCGGTCGCATTTTCCAGCATGTACCGCCAAGCCGCCTATCAGGGAGGCGCTTTTCGCAAGAGTTTGATAGAAGGCTGGCTGGGGATGAACAGGTTTGATGCTGAGAACCTGAAGGAGATGCGTGCGCATTCGGATTACGACGATTTCTGCAGGCAGTTCGACCCCGAACTCGCAGCTCATCGCGTTAATGTGCCGGTCATGTTCGTCGGTGGCTGGTATGACATTTTCAATGCAGGTACCATCAATAGTTTTCTTACTATACAAAAGAAAGGCGACAAGGGTGCGAGGGGTAAGTGCAGATTGGTTATGGGGCCGTATGGTCACGGCAATTCGGAGGACCTGGTCTTTCCCAACGCGGGAGCTCCAGGAGAGGCAAGCCCTCAGAAATGGTTTGATATATGGATGAAAAATGACGGGAAGGGAATAGATGAGATCCCGATTGTGCAGTATTTTGTCATGGGCGACCCAGGAGACAAAGATATGCGGGGGAACGTGTGGAAAACCGCTGATGATTGGCCTGTTCCGGCCAAGATTAAATCCTTCTATTTCAATGCCAATGGAACATTGCGCTCGCGGCCACCCAAAAAAACCGGTTCTTCACTTTCTTATAAGTATGACCCTAAGGACCCTGTGCCTACTATCGGCGGGGCCAACCTCATCATAACAAAAGGGCCCAGAGACCAGCGACCGGTTGAAGAACGCCCGGATGTCCTGCTTTTCACATCCAGAGAGCTGAAAAAACCGGTAGAAATTACGGGACCTGTCAAGGTCAAGCTCTGGGCGTCTTCAACAGCGACAGATACGGATTTTACAGCAAAGCTTTGTGACGTGTACCCGGACGGTCGGAGCATGATTGTGCTGGACGGCATCATTCGAGCTCGGCATCGAAATTCTATGGAGAAAAGTGA
>DATLBB010000240.1:0-39074 GCA_035527155.1 Sedimentisphaerales bacterium | reverse complement strand
ATGTTGGTGTTTGTTGTAGCTTTTTGTTTACTGCCGGTGGGAAGCGCCGGCGCCAAAGTTTATTTAGTAAGTGATGATTTCTCCGCCTGGCAGGGTAATACAGGACAATGGGAAATTGTCGGTGATACCTTTACAAATCCCAGGAATGTGAAGTTACTGAGCAGCAAGCCGGGGACCGGTGTAATTTTGAATGGGCCTACAGGCAGGACAAGGAACATACTAAGTAAGGCGGAATTCGGTGATGTGAAGGCACATATCGAGTTTATGGTTCCAAAAGGATCCAACTCCGGTGTTTACTTTATGGGCCGATATGAAATTCAGGTCTACGACAGCTACGGTGTGGAAAAAGGCCAATACTCAGGCATTGAGTGCGGCGGTATTTACGAGCGGTGGGATGACAACAGAAATCCCAAGGGCTTCGAAGGCCATTCCCCGCGTGTCAACGCTTCGCGAGCACCGGGACAGTGGCAAACGTTTGACGTGATATTCCGGGCTCCGCGTTTCGACAAGGATGGGCGAAAGATTTCCAATGCCAGATTTGAAAAGGTTTTGCACAACGACATCGTGGTCCATGAAGATCTGGAGCTTACCGGGCCGACACGGGCCAGCACATATAATGACGAGAAGCCGACTGGGCCTCTTATGTTGCAGGGCGACCACGGGCCGGTGGCGTATCGTAATATCCAGCTCGAACCGGCAGGGGCACTGCCGTTCTTTGCCATGGATACGGGGACAAAAGATGTCAAACACAAGACTGCAAAACAGCAGGTGGAGATGGTCAAGGAGCTGGGATATGACGGTATCGGTTGTACTGCGGGCAAAGGAGTGGCGGAGATGCTCGAAGAGCTGGATAAAAACGGCTTGAGGCTTTTTGCCGTTTATCTTGGAGCAAATATTGATGCCGACCAGCCCAAGTATGGCCCGGAACTAAAAGAAGCAATCGAGGTATTGAAGGGGCGCAATGCGGTACTCTGGCTGTTTGTATTAAGCAAAAAGCATAAGCCGTCTTCCCCGGAAGGCGATGCGCGTGCGGTGGAAGTCATTCGAGAGATTGCAGATATGGCGGCTGAGGCTGGGCTGCGAGTCTCGCTTTATCCGCACCAAGGATTCTGGGTCGAGCGAGTGGAGGATGGGGTGCGAGTGGCCAAGAAAGTAGACCGGAAAAATGTGGGAGTAACCTTCAATCTATGTCACTGGCTAATGGTGGATGATGAGAAAAATATGAAGTCACTATTGAATTCGGCAATGCCATACCTGTCTGTGGTTAGTATCAACGGCGCTGACAGCGGAGGAAAAGACTGGAAACAACTGATTCAGACATTGGACCGGGGCAGCTTTGATATGTACGGATTTTTAAAGACGCTGGATGATGCAGGTTACACCGGCCCGATAGGACTGCAGGGATATGGCATTGGCGGTGATGCTTACGATAACCTGAAGCGGTCAATTGGCGCGTGGCGAAAATTAAATCGTCCGTCAAGATAGCAATCGGATATGTATTAGTTCTGGAACGTACAGCATAAGCTGAAAGGAGAGTCTGGTATCATTAGAGTTCGCTTCATTTGCATTGTTTTTTTGATTGGCGTGATGTCGGTCGGTACATTTGAGCGGATTGCTTTGGCGGTAGTGAAGGGACAACGGGCAAGAGTGCTGTACGACGTGCGCGATTACGGCGCCGCGGGCGATGGAGTAAGATTAGACACCAAAGCCATCCAAACCGCGATTGACACTTGTGCGCAGGCCGGTGGAGGGAGGGTTTATCTGAGCAGCGGCACGTTTCTGTGCGGAGGCATAACGCTAAAGAATAATGTTGGGCTTTATATAGATGGAGGCGCCGTTCTCTTAGCCAGCAGAAGCAAAGAAGATTATACACACCGAAGTCTGGTTTACGCCGAGAACGTGGAGAATATCTGTGTCGAAGGCCGGGGCACTATTGACGGGCATGGTGGGGCCAGCAAGGAGTTTCCGAAAGTAAGAAATCACCCAATCCACTTTGTTCAGTGCAAAAACGTAAAGGTTAAAGATATTTTTCTTCGCAACTCCACGACGTGGGTACAACACTACTTCAAATGTGACAATCTTGTTATTGACGGCGTCACGGTCGAGAGCAGGATTAATCCGGACATAGAGAAGCCACGGTATGCAAGCGCCCCCGGCCGGAATGAAGACGGGCTTAATATTAATAGTTGTCAGCAGGTGCGGGTATCCAACTGCGTGATAAACAGTGACGACGACGGGATTGTACTCAAAAGCACATCAGACCGTCCCTGCAGGAATATAACTATAATGAACTGCATCGTGAGCAGCAATGCCTCGGCCATTAAGTTTGGTACGGAATCCGGCGGCGGATTTCAAAATATAACGGTCAGCAACTGTACTATATACGATACTCGTAACTCGGGAATCGCACTTCTGATAGTCGATGGTGGGACACTTGAGCGTGTTAACATCAGTAACATCACGATGAGAAATGTAAAGGGAAGCGCTATATTCATCCGTTTGGGAAATCGTGCCCGGCTGTACGACAGAAAGGGAAAACCAGGGGTGGGCAAGGTGCGGAACATTACGATAAGCAATGTTCAGGCGACCGGAGTGGGCGGCTGGATCGAACCTGTGGGCAAGAGGGTCGTCGGATGCCATATCACCGGACTACCGGGATTTCCAATCGAAGACGTTACTCTCTCGAACATCAGGATTCGCTTTAAGGGGGGCGGCACGACAGAGGATGCGCTCAGAGAAATCCCGGAACGTCCAGAAGCATATCCAGGCTGCAGAATGTACGGAACCCTTCCGGCTTATGGATTTTATGTCCGTCACGCGAAGAGCATTGAATTTCATCATCTGGATCTGGGATTTGACAAGGCGGAATATCGGCCCGGGCTGGTCTTAGATGATGTAAAGGACCTGGAGATTTTCGATTTCGACGCGGAAAGCACTGCGTCAACGAAGGCTTTGATATGGCTTAAGCAAGTGCGCGGGGCCTTTATCCATGGATGCAGTCCGCGCAATCCTGTTACAACATTTGTCCAAGTGGACGGGAACGAGTCAGATGAGATTACCTTGATGAACAACAACATGAGTAAAGTAAAACGGATTCTGGAAACAGGAGGACAGACGAAAGAGAACGCAGTTTATCTGGACAACAATCGGACGAGATGAATGTTGGTTTTTTGGGGATATATCAATAAAACATATGGAAACTCTTAAATTATTACGCGATTACTTTCCGTTGGCGGTTTTTACCGGCAAGTGCCTGGTCTTTATAAGCGAAGACTGGCGTGTTGAGCTTAGCGAGCATAAAGACAGCGATTTCAGCAAGGCTGATGCTGAGCCGGCTGTTATACGAGTTCGGATCTTCAAAAAGGCCTTGAACGAACAATTTGTACCGGGCCATTACGAAGATTTCCAGCTTGCATCGTTAGGTGAGCTTGCCGAGCAGATTGAAAAGTATGTGCAGTTGGCGATAGGCAGGAACATCAGGGAAAATATTGAGTGAGCTGTACACAAAATTTTCTTCTTTGTATTCATCCAACCGGCTACAATCCGGTCTATGAGTAATTTAGCGGTTGAAGAGATTGATGGCGGTGTTGTTTTTACGGCAAAGATTGTGCCCGGCAGCAGCAGGACGGCTGTCTGCGGTCTGCTTGATGAGATGTTGAAGATTAAGGTTTCGGCCCCGCCGGAGAAGGGAAAAGCAAATAAGTGTTTGCTTGATTTTTTGGCGAAACAACTTGGTGTGAAAAAGAACACTATTAAGATAGTCTCCGGCAAGACAATCGCAGTCAAGAGCGTGCAAGTTCTTGGAATCTCGGTCGAGCAACTATCAAAAAAACTGAATTTGAATAAACAGAGTTCCGACCAATGACTGACAAATCATCTCTGCTTTCACAAAGCCATATAGTGGACGAGTCTTCACTAAGATATATGCTGAAGTTAGCGGCACCAATGGTAGTGACGACCGTATCGTTCACCATTATGCAGTTTGTGGATAGATACATGGTATCCCGTCTGGGGACGGAGGCCCTGGCTGCGATTTTGCCGGCGGGTTTTGCCAGCTTCCTGCCGAGCGCTTTCGCCATTGGCGCAATGGTAAGTCTGAGCACGTTTGTGAGCCAGAGTCTTGGCAGAGGCGATAAGAGAAGCTGCTCGAATTATTTCTGGCAGACAATATACATGGGTTTAGCGTACTTTCTGTTTGTCGTGGCAATTATGTGGCCGGCTGCACCGTGGATTTTTAAGATGATGGGACAACCGCTGGCGGTGGCTGGGATGGAAGTGATATATTTTCGAATCATACTTTACGCTCATATACTGGCAGTCATCAACTGGTCAGCCAACCAATTCTTTATGGGTATCCATCGGCCAACCATTACTATGTGTGCATCGTTATGCGGGCAGGTGGCCAACGTAGCGGCTAATTACGTATTGATTTTCGGCAAGCTCGGTTTGCCGCCTATGGGCATTGCAGGCGCAGGCTGGGGGACATTTATCGGGATAGCTGTCGCGGCTGTTATAAATATGGCTGTATTCCTGAGTAGAGGTATGAATATGGCCTTCAGGACCAGGCGAGCGGTGAACCTCGATTTCGGCAAGATGTATGATTTGCTGAAAGTGGGACTTCCTGCAGGATTTGGACTGATGATGAATGTGGCATTCTGGGGTATGATTCTGTTTGCACTCGTTGGACGATTCGGCACGGAGGCATTGGCTGCGACAAGTGCGGTGCTTTCGTACACAAGCCTGTCAGTGATGCCTGTTGTTGGGATAGGTACGGCTTTAGCTGCAGCAGTAGGCAAGACAATAGGGGCGGGCAGAAAAGAGCTGGCAACTAAGCAAACCCGCATTTGTTTGAAGGTGGCGTTGGTTTATATGGGATTTGTGGGAATTTGTTTCCTTGTATTCAGAAATGCTTTGATGGCGTTTTGGTCTTCAGAGGAAGAGGTAATCAGGATTGGAGCTAATATTTTGATTTGCGCTGCTATATACCAGGTGTTTCATGCGGCACGGATCATTTACGGCGGGTCTTTGCGCGGTGCGGGTGATACGTTATGGCTGGCTATTGTCTCGGCGCTGGGCTCAGTGGTAATATTGTTGTTCGGTGGCCTACTTGTAGTTATGCTTTTTGGCAAGCTTGAGGCATTAGGGCCTTGGATAGTCGCTACAATTAGTATTATTGCCGTCGGGTTGGCGAACTACTGGCGATTCAAGAGCAACAAGTGGATGAAGATAGATTTGTTCAAGCGTCGTCCTGTCAGCGTGCCGGTTGAGGCCGGAGCGGTGGTCGAATAGAATTTAAATTAAATGGTTAATCTGTCCCCGGGTAACTCAGAAAACACCACTTAGGTCTGTGAGTGTTTGCAAGTGGATGTTGCGAACGGCTCCGGCCGTTTGCCAGGTTGCAATACCAAGCGGCTGAGATAAGTCCACCTCCGGCCGGATGTCGACTTTTCGGTCGGTCGTTACCACGTCAACAATCTTTTCATCGTCGACCCATGCTTCAATTTTGTTGGGCGTGACGCGCAGGCGGACGTAGTACCATCGGCCTTGTTCAAACGAAATGATTCGTGTGGTTTCGTTGTTTGCGGCGTCATAGTAATCGAGATTGGACAGGCCGCAGACCTCGCCGCCCCATCCGCCGAGGATTAGTGAGCAGGGATTGTCACCGACGGGAAAGGTCAGTCCACAGAAAAAGTCACTTCCCGTGACCCGCTTCGCTTCGAGGCTGATTTCATAGTTCATCCGGACGACCGGGCCGATCCAGTTTATGCCGGTCATGTCGTTACCCATTTCGAGAAAGATGCTGCCTTCTTTTACGTAGACATTGCCCTGGCCGCCGAAGTCGGTAATCGCCCACTTCCCCAGTGTCTTGCCGTCGAAGAGGCTGATTTCGCGCTCCGCAGGACGCCTATCGGCGGGACCCTGACATGACACCAGCACGAAAACGGCAAGCAGCAGAAATATTGTGTATAGCATATTGGGTAACGCACGACAAAATAAGCTTCCGATATTAGTATGCTTCCAGCTCATTATATGACTCCTAACATAAAGAATTACGTTGAACAAAATAACCTTGGGATTTATATTAGACAAGAATTATTTGTTCAAATTGACTTTTTTTAATCATAATTCTGGAGAACACAAAATATAAACGGCTTTTCTGACGATAAGGGCTGTAGAGGCAAATACTTAGTAGGATTGTACAGCGTCTGTTGTTTAAGGGGGTTTTCGATAAAAAGGCAGAACAAGTGGTTAAACATAATCGAACAGCTATGAAAAAGGTTTTGTTGCTGATTGTGTGCGTTACGGTCTTTACAGGGCCGGCAACTTTTGGCCGAGATGAGCCCCTGGCCAACGAGGGCAAAGCAGGCCTGTACGCGAAGTCGATTGAACGAGTCCTTCGGCTAAGAGAGGACGAAGTTGATCTGGCCAGGGCTGCTCTGATTATTTCTGAGAAGTGGAGCCACCTTGTTTACGGCCGAAGGTATTTGTCAAAATTGGATAATATGGCACTTGAAATTCGCGCCCGGCTCGAAAAGAAAAATCTAAGGGCCAACTACCACGCGATTCCGATGATAAATGAGTATTTGTTTGATGAGCTGGGCTTTAAAGCGGTTTCAGAGGCAAGTGACCCGAATGATTTGTTTTTGCACTCGGTGCTCGATAGAAAACGAGGGTATTGCCTGAGTCTGTCGATTCTTTATCTTTCGCTTGGGGAACGGCTTGGTCTGCCTTTATATGGTGTTGTCGTTCCGGGACACTTCTTCGTTAAATACGATGATGGGCGAGTGCAATTCAATATTGAAACAACAAGCAAAGGGGGAAGTGCTCCGGATGAGCATTACATAACTAAATTCATGGTACCGGACGACGACAGAAGTATTTACATGAAAAAGCTGAGCAAAATTCAGACGTTAGGCTGTTTTCTTAATAATCTGGGCAACAGCTACTGCGATATCGGCGATACGGAGTCTGCATTGCTCGCACTTGAAACAGCAGTGCAAATAAATCCATCACTGGGCGAATCTCGGGCGAATCTGGGCAATCTTTATCTTAAAGACGGACGGATAGAGGACGCTCTGTACGAATACCGGACGGCTTTGCAAATCAACCCAAACGATGCCAAAACACATAGCAATCTTGGCAATGCATACACCAAACGAGGATGGCTCAACGATGCGATTGCTCAATACGGTTACGCAATCGAGCTGGACCCGAATTTCGTCCAGGCGTACAAGAATCTGGCAATTGCTTACAGCGAACTGGAGATGTTTGTGCAGGCGGAAGTGGCCCTGAAACAGGCACTTATTTTGGAGCCAAAAGACGCTTCTCTGTACAGCCAATTGGCCGATGTTTATAAACAGATGGGTAAATATCGGCAGGCAATATCTCAATATAAAAAGGCCTTGAAGATTAAACGCAATTTAGCTGAGGCCCACTACGGCCTGGCTGTCTGCTATAACAAGCTGGGTTTGGTCGATGAAGAGACCCAAGCATACAAAAAGGCTTTGGCTTTTCAGCCTGACATGGTGGCTGCCTTCGTAGGTTTGGGAAATGTATATTTCGGAAAGAAGAAGTATGATGCGGCTATTGAACAGTATAAGAAAGCCGTTCGAATAGCGCCCGATGATGGCACAATTCATCATAATCTTGGAGCGGCTTATTCCAACAAGGACGATTACGAGCAGGCAGCGGCTGCGTATTTGAAGGCAGTCGAGCTTGAGCCGGAGATGGGTGATGCGCATAACGGGCTGGCCTTTGCGTTTTACAAGTTAAAGAAGTACGATTTGGCGGCCAGGCACATAACAATCGCCGAGAAATTGGGCGCAGATGTTGATAAAAAGCTGCTCCGTGCCATCAATAAGAAATTGCGGTAGGCGCTAATACAGCACTACGCGAATTTGACTCATATCTCGAGAAAGTCATTGTCCAGCGAATTTCAAATCCCAGAATTTCTCGCAATTTACTTGACAGTGACGTGCAAAAGCATATAATTGCCTTGTTTTAAATAGCTTTACTGGAGGCAGCCGGTGATGACTAAAATACAGCTATATCCACTCAAGTCTGCGAATTTTACAAGCAGGTATTTGTGCACACAGTGTGCGCCGTATGAAATATTAACAATCTTTTGAAAGGGTAAGAAAATGAAAAGCACAAAGATGTTGACAATTTTGGTTGTGGCCTTGGGCCTGATGGTCTGTTTTGCAGAGGTAAGCGAGGCAGCGCCGATGGGCACGGCTTGGACCTACCAGGGCCGGCTGATGGACGCCAACGGTCCGGCGGATGGGCAGTACGACTTTGAATTCAGGCTCTACGCAGACCCGGTCCTTAACAGTTTTCAAATCGGAGGGACAGTTGACATAAACGACCTCGATGTAATTGACGGTTACTTTACGGTGGAATTGGATTTCGGAGACAAGGCGTTCACTGGTGATGCTCGCTGGCTACAGATAGGTGTTCGGCCGGGTGACAGCGAAGAACGCGTTACAATTCTGAGTCCGCGACATGAAGTGACTCCGACGCCTTATGCCATTTATGCCGAGAACACAGGCAATGACAATGACTGGATGGTCAGTAACAGCAACATGTATTCGATCCCGACCGGTTATATAGGCATTGGGACGAATGCGCCCGTTTCCAAATTAGAAGTGATGTCAACGGAAAACCACCACGGAATCCGCTCGACGGTCCCGTATATTGCTGTTTACGGTCACCGCACGGGCACAACCGGGACATGGCCCGGCGTTCACGGTGAATGCGACTCGAACTCGAACAGTACTGCGGGGGTGCGCGGCGTTATCACAAGTACAACGCCCGGTATCAACTCTGCGGGTGTCCGCGGTACCAACAATGGCACCGGAGATCAAGGTGCCGGCGTGTACGGCTGGCATGCCGGCGACGGTTACGGCGTCTACGGCGACACCGCGGGTAACGGCATCGGTGTGTACGGTATTCACAGTTCTTCCACCGGCCAGGAGCCCGGTATCAAGGGCGTAACCAACACTACCTCTTCTTATTGTAGTGCTATCGTCGGTGAAGCCACTTCTACCACCGGCGCCATCTATGGTGTACAGGGCCTGAGCGCCAGCAACAGTGGCACCGGCGTGGTCGGTCGGGCCACGGCCGCCTCGGGCAACACTGAGGGAGTGTTCGGCCAGAGCGACAGCATCGGCGGTACCGGTGTTATGGGCTGGGCCTCCAATGGCGAGGGGACCAACTATGGGGGCTATTTCCAGGTCGCCGGTGCTGACGGGACTGGAGTGTTTGCTTTTCATGATTCCGGGATCGGCACGGCGCCCGCGGTCATGGCCAGAAACGACTCTGCCTCGGCTAATGCCTTTGCGGTCCATGGGCGATTGAATAACATATCCCCCGGCTCGATGTCGGCCGGTATTTTCGGAGAAAACCTCGGCACCGGCAGCGCCGGGATTGGGGTGTATGGATCACAAAACGGCACCGGCTGGGGCGTTTACGGAAGATGCATTGCCGGTACCGGCGTCAGAGCATGGGGCGGCCAGTACGGCGTGTTCAGCGTCGGAGACATCTTCACCACCGGTTACTACCTGTCGTCCTCAGATGCCCGTTTTAAGGAAAACATTCAGCCCTTGACAGACTCACTGAGCACAATCCTGAAGCTGCGGGGTGTGCAGTTTAACTGGAAGCAAGATGAATATCCCGAACATAATTTCAGCGAAGATCGCCAGGTCGGTTTCATCGCCCAGGAAGTCGCCCAGGTCCTGCCCGAGGTCGTCAACAAAAGCGATGACGAGGACGGTTTCTATTCCGTCAGTTATGGCCGTATCGTGCCCGTACTGGTTGAGGCGATCAAAGAGTTAAAAGCCGAAAATGAGTCATTGAAAAATCACCTGAGTTCAGAAAACCAGTCCTTGAAACAAAGACTTGAGGCTTTGGAAAGAACGATACACCAGCTTACAGAAGAGAAGGAGCTAAAGTTATGAGACTTGATAAGAGAATTTTGATGAATATGGTATTGGCAGTTTTTCCTGTTTGTTTACTGTTGCTTTCACCTGGGTTGGCCCAATCGGGCGGCCCTTACGTATTGGATTGGAGTACTATAGACGGCGGAGGTGGTCGGAGCAGCGGTGGGCCGTATGTGCTAACTGGAACAATAGGGCAGCCGGACGCGGCTTACAGCAGCGGCGGAAAGTATGAACTATTAGGCGGCTTCTGGCCGGGCGGGCCTTTATGTATAGTCTCGTTCGATGACTATGCAAGGTTCGCTCAACTTTGGCGCAATAGCGGAGCTGGTTTACCCGCCGACCTGGACGGCAGTGGAGAAGTAGACTTTGCCGACTTAAAAGACTTTGCCAATTTATGGCTCGCTTGCTGTCCTGTGGGCTGGCCGTTAAAGTGAAAAAGGAAAATCCGCAGTAAAACTCCGGGCTAAATAACATCGCAATAAATTGCGGGGCTAAACGTAAGTTTGTTGGGTCTTGGTTTATTGACATTTTTTTAGGAGAAGATTGATATGGCTGGGCAGGCAAACAAAATGTGGTTAATCAGGGTCAAAGCGAGAGATGTTGGCGCTGTTCAGCTTACGATGTTTGCATGTGCCGTGGTGCTATCGTATTTTGGCTGCGCTGTGTTTGCTGGCGCGGGGCAGCCTGCGAAGAGTATCAAGCCGATACAACTGCATCCGGAGAATGGCCACTATTTTCTGTGGCGCGGTAAGCCGACAATTTTGATAACCTCCGGCGAGCATTACGGAGCAGTGCTCAACCGGGCCTTCAATTACAAGACGTACTTCAAGACACTTTCCTCGCATGGTTTTAACCTGACGCGGACATTCAGCGGCGCATACTGCGAGCCGGTCGGGGCTTTTAAGATTAAGAACAACACGCTGGCACCTGCGAAGAGTAAACTCATCTGTCCGTGGGCCCGGAGTAATACACCCGGCTACGCCAACGGGGGAAATAAATTTGACCTGACAAAGTGGGACCCCGCGTACTTCGAACGCTTACGCAACTTTGTTGCCGAAGCGAGCAAACGCGGAGTTGTGGTTGAACTGGTCCTGTTTTGCCCGTTCTACAACGACGCCATGTGGGAACTGAGTCCGATGAACGCTGCCAACAACGTTAACGGTATCGGCAAAATGAAGCGTACCGAAGTCTATACGCTGAAGTATCCAAAGCTGCTGGCTGTGCAGGACGCAATGGTACGCAAAATCGTCGAGGAGCTAAAGAACTTTGACAACTTGTATTATGAAATCTGCAACGAGCCATACTTCGGCGGCGTTACGCTGGAATGGCAGGCACATATTGCTGACACAATTGTCAAGGCCGAAGCGAACTTCAAAGCAAAACACCTCATCGCCCAGAATATCGCTAACAAGTCCAGGAAAGTGAGTAAGCCGAATCCTCATGTGTCGATTTTCAACTTCCATTACGCCAAGCCGCCCATAGCTGTGGCGCAGAACTATGGCTTGAACAAAGTCATAGGTGATGATGAGACGGGCTTTGCCGACAGTGAGCCGAAAGCATATCGTCTCGAAGCGTGGGACTTTATTATTGCCGGCGGCGGATTGTATGATAACCTCGATTACTCTTTCACAGTCGGTCACGAAGACGGCACGGAAAAGATCGATGCTCCTGGCGGCGGCGGGCCAGTGTTTCGAAAGCAGTTAGAGATTCTCAAGGATTTCATTAACAGCTTCAACTTCATCCGGATGAACCCGGACAATTCAGTCATCAAAGCCGGAATACCCAACAAGGCAACCGCCCGCGCCCTGGTCCAGCCGGGCAAGGGCTACGCCATTTACATTAACGGCGGCAACCAGTCAGAGCTGGTGGTGGCCTTGTCCAGGGGAGCGTATAAGGCAGAATGGGTGAACACGAAAACGGGAAGGGTTGATAAGAAAGAGACATTTCGACACACCGATGGCAATCGAACACTGCAGTCGCCCGAGTACACCGATGATATCGCTCTGCGCATCATTGCTGTGAGGGAGATTGACAGCCCTTTGATTTTTATTGGAGATTTTGAAAAAGGGCAACTTACGGGCTGGAGGATTTCAGGCAATGCGCCACAGGTTACTAATCGACCTGTGCGGGCTGGACAATATGCGATGAAGACGTTGCTGAACCGTAATAAAGACAAAGTCTCCTACCGCACGGAAGTTAGTGGGCCTGGCAGCGAAGTCGGAAAAGAGTATTGGTATGGATTCAGCATCTTGCTGCCCGACGACTATGTGCCCGACAAAGTGTGGGAGATAGTAGCTCAATGGCATGGAGTTCCTGACTTCAAAATTGGAGAAAACTGGCGTAATCCGGTTATGGCACTTTCAACGACAGGTGGAAAATGGGATTTGGTCAGTCGATGGGACGCCAAGGAAAATACGTTCGAAGGCGGAAAAAGAGCTTATGGGGGAACAAAAAAATATAACTTACGGCCCTACCGTACAGGTGTTTGGACGGATTGGGTCGTACATGTCAAATGGTCATACGAGTCTGATGGGCTCCTGGAAGTTTGGAAGAATGGAGAAAAAGTTGTCGAACAAGAAGGCCCTAACACCTTTAATGATAAGAAAGGACCTTATTTCAAAATGGGCCTTTACAAAGGATGGGAAAACCCCAATAGCCCCAGTGATGCGGTTAGTAGTCGCATACTTTATCACGATGAGTTCTGCATGGCTGGTTCCGGTGCCAGCTATGACGACGTAGCGCCACGAAAAACACCAGATAATTGACGCGCAATTTTCAGCAGGTTACCAAATTGATGTGGCTTCGAGCGATATCAAATTCGTACAAATGATTCACAAGATTAGAATACTCTATAAATAGGCTTGTGTCACAAAATCATTGATATTGCTGTGGTAACAGTGTATATTTTTGCTGGCGGTGGATTGGTTGATAGTGCAGCCACCTAATAAGTAAGGCCCTATGGCGCTTTGAAATTTGGCTTTTGATTATGCAGACGAACGATGATATCTTAAGTTTGCTCAAAGAAAAGGGAGCTCAAATGGCACGGCAAGCGCAGCGAGGAGTGATATTGCAGCCGGGCGCTATCGGCGATTGTATCTTAACTCTGCCCTTGGCCGAGTTTATGAAAGACTCTCTGCGATTGGGTGGAATTGATATCGTCGGCCACACTGAATATATCGGCATCTTGCCGGGCAGGACCTGCGTTGACAGCATTCGCTCCATAGATTCAATGAATTTACATCGATTGTTTGCTGAAACAAGTGCGTTTGACCTTGTGGACGGCGACCCTCTAATAAACGTTTTTGCCGACTATGCCTGGATTGTGACATTTTTGGGCGAGCCGAACAGCAACTTTGAACAAAACCTGATTTTCACTGCCAATTGCAGCCACAGCGCGGAAATTATAACATTATCGATGAAGCCGCCGGAAGACTTTTGTCAGCATTTAACCGACTATTACGCACAGCAGCTCGTCAACGAGAGCGCTCTGTCTTTGGAGCCTCGACAGGTTCAGCAAGGTGTTCGTTTAATAAAAGCGACTGAAGCAGACGTAAACAAGGGTAGAGAATTGCTGAAAGAAATATACCTTGAGCCTTGTGAAAAGTTAGTCGTAATTCAGCCGGGCAGTGGGGGATTGCACAAATGCTGGCATCTGGATAATTTCTTAGCTGTAGCCAAAGAGCTTCGTTCACAAGGTGTCGAAGTAGTATTTTTATTGGGGCCTGCTGAATTAGAGAGGTTCAGCAATGCGACAATTAAGGACATAAGCAGTGCTGCAAGATACCTGACAAATTTGTCTTTGACGCAGGTCGTGTGGCTTTTGAGCTGTTCGGATGGCTTTATCGGCAATGACAGTGGGATTACGCATATTGCTGCCGGAATGGGGGTCAGGACATTAGTTGTTTTTGGCCCGACTAATCCGGCTGTCTATAAACCGATTGGGCCGGCTGTAACAGTGTTTGCAGACGCTGCAATGGCTTTTGCCGAGAAGCCTTCGACAGCGCTACAGCAGGAGCTTCTGGAGGTCTTGATGGCCTGACGGCAGAAGCTGGTTTTAAGTTATGGAAATTTTACCGGGTTCGGGTCCCCATTTCGCAAGTTACTGCAAAATGGGAATCCTCACTGACGCAAAAAGTGTGTTTGTGGTCCCTATGACAATGGCAAAAACGACTGATTTGCTTCGAGAATTGCGTAGTCGAGACCGTTAGAAACTCTAAAGGTTTGGAAAAAGAGGACTTCTAACACAGGTTGACAATGTCAGCTTTTTTGTTATAATCTTTTTTACTTTTGGATATTTTGCAAAGACAGAAGCGAAAAACTGCGTAATTTAGAAATTTTTAGTTTTGACGTTTTAGTTTTTTTCAGGGTATTTGTATGCAAGAAAGAACTTTGACCGAATTAGCTGAATATGTAGGTGGGCGGGTTTGCGGCAGCCCCAATGTAATAATCAAGTCTGCATCGACCCTTGGCCGCGCAAACGAGGGTGACATTAGCTTTCTTGCAAACAGCAAATACGAAAAGCAACTGCGGACAACCAAGGCAAGTGCTGTAATTGTCGGCAAAGAAAACGCCAGTGCGTCCGTCCCTCTTTTGGTGGCCGACGACCCTTATTATGCGTTTATGCAGATTATGGTGCTGCTGCACGGCCATCGCAAACACAAGAAGGTCGGTATCAGCCCGCGTGCTTCAATTTCGGATAGCGCCAAAATCGGTGTAGACTGCCATATTCATAGTTTTGTAACGATAGCCGATGAGGCAAGGGTCGGAGACGGTTGCATAATTTATCCGGGTGCCTACATTGGGCAGGGTGTGCAAATTGGCAATGACAACATAATATATCCCAATGTTACGATTTACGATGGGTGCAAAATAGGTAACCGCGCAATTATAAATGCCAACTCGACAATCGGTGAAGACGGCTTCGGCTATGCCAGCCACAAAGGCGTACATCATAAGATACCACAGACCGGTTCTGTGATTATTGAGGACGATGTTGAAATCGGTGCCTGCTGCGGTATCGAACGAGGCACGCTCGGCGATACTGTTATAGGCCAGGGCAGCAAGTTGGGCGACCAGGTTACGGTAGGACACGGCACAAAAATCGGTGCACATTGTTTACTTGTAGCACAGGTAGGTATTGCCGGCTCGACAACGCTTGGACATCACTGCGTGGTCGGCGGCCAGGTTGGTATTGTAGGTCATATCAATATCGGAAACAACGTTACAATTGCAGCCCAGGCTGGTGTTATTAATAACATCCCAGACGGCAAAGTGGTGCTGGGTGCACCTGCTATTGAGGCAAACTTAGGCAAGCGAGCGTACAGGATGATAGAGTATCTGCCTGAGATACGGCAACATATTCGCAGGCTCGAAAGTGAGATTGAACAAATTGCTTCATCAATCGAATCGGAGTCTGAAAGGACAGTGGAAGAGGAAGAGAATACTGAATCATAACCCGTGCTCCGGAGCCGAAATACCATGGGCGAACCACAAGACACGGGCCATGAGAGACAAATATCGGATGTCGAACAAAGAATACCGAATTTCAAACAGGGCGTTTCCTTGAAAGAGATACAAGATACAAGCCACGAGTCACGAGATGTGCTTGGCTTGATTGCAGGAGAGGGCAGATTACCCTTTCTTGTCGCCGCTGGGGCCAAACAAGCGGGATTACGAGTAGTTTGCGTCGGTTTTGCGGAAACGGCTGAGCGTAGCCTGGCCGACGAAGTCGATGTGTTTTACAGAGTTGCAATTGCCCGGCCGGGTGCCTGGATACGGAAACTGAGAAAGCACGGAGCGACGCGAACGATTCTGGTCGGTCGGGTTGCTAAATCGCAACTATTCACCCCCTGGCGAATCCTGCAGTATTTACCCGATTGGCGGGCATTCAGGATATATTACTGGCGGCTGCGAGGCAAAGATAAACTAAGCGATTCGATTCTGTCTGCCGTAGCTGATGAGCTGGCAACCGGCGGGATAGTATTGGAGAATTCGACAATGTATTGCAAGGAACATCTGGCAACGGCGGGGGTGATGACCAAAGCACATCTGCGCCCATCAGTCGAGGGCGACATTGAATTTGGCTGGCAGATAGTTAAGAAGCTCGGCGGGCTGGACATAGGCCAGGCAATTGCGGTGAAGGAAAAAGAGGTAATCGCTGTCGAAGCGATAGAGGGCACGGCAGAGATGATTAAGCGGGCCGGCCGGTTCTGTAAATCGGGGGGCTGGACACTTATCAAAACCTCGAAACCGGCTCAGGATATGCGATTCGATGTGCCGTGTGTAGGACCTGATACTATTAGAAGTTTGGCCGAAAATGGCGGCAAATGCCTCGTTGTGGAGGCAGGCAAAACAATAATTATCGATAAGGACGAAACAATAAAACTCGCCAATCAATTGGGCATAACTATTCTGGGGCGCTAACATCTTGGACAACGGTTTTGAAAAAATACGACTGCATAACTGCACGTTATTTGTCAATAAGAATTTTCGCAATGACAATCTTGAACAGGCTTTATCAGCCGGCGAAAAAACTCTGCAAGAACGTTACCAATTGACACCTGTCTTCTCCTCAGATTCTGCCCGTGTACATAAATTCACCGCCAGTTTTAACGGCATGGAGAAATGGATTTATTTTAAGCGATATGTTTGCAGGTCAACGTGGGATTTTATTAAACATCTTGTGCGTCCCAGCCGTGCGAAGCGGTCCTTTAAGGCAACGCTGATGTTGGAGAAAAATGGTTTTGAGGCCCCGGTTGTCGTTGCAATTGGTGAATGCAAATCCAGCTTTCTTGACAGAGAAAATTTTTTAGCGACTATCGAAGTTGAAGACGCGAAACAAATTTATCAATTTATGCCCGAGAGCGCCGATGACCTCACTAAGGAGCAGTTACGAGATAAACGCGAGCTGATGCGAGCATTCGGGCAAACTGTAGGTAGAATGCACGCCAGAGGTATTTTTCACGGCGATTTGAAAGTGGTCAATGTATTAGCGAGGCAGGAGAAGAAAGGCTGGGTGTTCTCCTTCATCGACAATGAGCGGACGAAAAAGTTTTACAGGCTACCCGCCTGGCTGCGTCTGAAAAATCTTGTGCAGCTGAATATGTACCGCACAAATGCTCTGACTGACACCGACAGGATGAGATTTTTCAAAAGTTATCTGCAGGAAAACACTGTAATTGCTCGTAAGAAAAGCAAGTGGATTAAAAAAGTAATAAAAAGAACAAACTGGCGGCTCGCGAAAAGGGACAAATCTTTTGACCGCATACAACGGACCAAAGATAATAGATCCTGACGTAATAAAAGTCTATAGTTGGAATTGGGCTTACAAATCGAGATGAGCTCAAGACCTATATAGCCTTCAAGAACAACCTTGTATTTCGCACCATTGAATGAAAATATTACTTGAGCAAGGTGTGTAGTTGGTAATTTTGTACAAGGCCCTTTCAAAAGAAGGAAGTATTGATGAAACTCACTGATTTTGTGTGTGAAGAAAACGCTCGGGTTTTTTTGCCACCTGATAAAAAGTGGAAAGCAATAAAGGATTTTGCCTACTTGGATGGAGCCGAAAGTTATCTTTTAACGACTTTGAAAAACGCGAATGATCTTTCGGACTATTCAGAAGAGTTACAACTAAAAATCAAGGATTGGCCCACACAATATCATTTTGGACAAGGAAGATCGAATATCCTCAGAGCCTTAGGTATTGGTGGGAAGCTGAAGGTTTTAGAACTCGGTTCAGGCTGCGGGGCCTTAAGCAGGTATTTAGGAGAAACTTGTGAGACTGTCGATTGTGTTGAAGGAAGTTACATACGGGCAAAGATAGGCAGAGAGAGATGCAGAGACCTAAATATGTTAAGGGTTTTTTGCTCCAATATCATAGACAGCACATTTGAACCTACCTACGATATCGTAACTCTAATAGGTGTTTGGGAGTATGCGCCAGCATATATTAAAGCCCCCGGACATCAAGCGTGCAAGCGGTTGCTTGAATTAGCAAATTCAGCGCTAAAGGATGACGGTACCCTTATAATAGCTATCGAGAACAAGATAGGTCTGAAGTATTGGTGTGGTTCGCCTGATGACCACACGGACAGGATTTACGATGGTATACATGGGTATCCCGGCAAAAGGCCTGCCAAGAAATCTGCAGTAACTTTCTCGAAAAATGAAATAGGAAAATATCTACGTGGTATAGGTTTAGAGTATATTCATTTTTACCACTGTTTCCCCGATTACAAGTTTGCGTCTACGATATTCAGTGATTTAGGAAATGACGATGAGTTATACCTCCATAACTGGATAGATGTTCCGTTCAATCATCCAGGTGCAGTGCGGGAGTATATAATACACGAAGGTTTGGCATTAAGAACTCTTTCACGGGCAGGTTTGCTGAGAGAATTTGCAAATTCGTTCTTAGTTGTGGCATCCAAAAGTAACACTTCTGTTTTACTGAAACCCGATTGGATCGCCAAGAAAATATCCGGCTTTCCCAGACGCAGGAGGTACCGGTGCATCACGACTTTAAAAAATGCTGAAGAACTATGTATAGAGAAGGAAAACCTGCACACTGAACCAGAGAACGCCAGATTAAGTGCTACATCCAATGCTCAGCAGTTAAGTCATCGTGTCATGAAGTCAGCTTGGTATCCTGGTGATTTGCTCTTATTCGATGCGTATGAGGCCATATTCAGCAACGATATCAAAACAGAGCTGACAGAACTTCTGAAACGGTATTATGAGGAGTTAATAAGCCGGTTTCATACTGGTAAAAACGACAAAGATGGGTATCCACTATTGCGTGGTGATTGTTTCGATTTTATACTGAAAAATATTGTGAAAAAAGACAAAGAACTTGTTTTTATAGATACCGAGTGGTCTGTTTTGAAGGAACTCCCCGGAGATTATCTACTGTATCGATGCCTCAAGCATGATATTATTAAAACACAATGTCCACGTATGAAAGCCTTGATGCGCAAACATCGAAAATTCACAATACCCATAATTAAAGCTTTTTTTCCACAATACAGTAAAAAGCGTTACAACCAAAATAGTAAGTTAGACAGAATGCTCTTGGGTGCAGTTTGTAAGAGTTAACATGAAAAAGAGAGCATGAAAACAGGGATATATCTGTTTTTAAACTCAAGTACATATGAAACTTTCAATTATTATCGTCAGTTGGAATGTACAGCAGGACCTGGTCAGGTGTCTTCGGTCTATAGAAGAAAATCGGCCTTGTGCAGAGTATGAGATAATTGTTGTCGATAACGCAAGTTCTGACGGCACTGTTGACTGTATTAGGCGTGATTTCCCCGACGTAGCTGTTATTGCTAATAAAGAAAATCGCGGTTTTGCTGCGGCAAATAACCAAGGCATTAAAAAGTCACGGGGCCGGTATTTTCTTTTCTTGAATCCTGACACAATTGTGCACCCGCACTCACTGGATGCTTTAGTCGAGTTTATGGATAAAAACGGCGATGTGGGCGCTTGTGGGCCAAAGCTATTGAATGAAGATGGTACAATCCAGCCATCAACCAGGCATTTTCCAACATTCCGGGGGGCCTTATACCGACATACGGCATTTAGGTTTCTGTGGATTTTCAGAGGTGAATACGAGAAATTTTTGATGAAAGCTTTTAAATATGACAGGGAGATGGACGTAGACGAAGTTACCGGGGCAGCTCTGATGGTAAGACGGTCGGTCATAAAGCAAGTCGGGGATATGGATGAAAGTTTCTTTATGTATTATGAAGAGGTTGATTTATGCTATAGAATAAAGCAGGCCGGCTGGCGGACAGTGTTTATTCCCGGGCCGGTGATTACTCATTTAGGGGGACGATCTGCGGAACAAATATCCGTGCTGAACCGCGTAATTATGCTGACAAGCCTGCTGACATTTTTCAGAAAACATCGCGGCAAAATCACTACAGCCATTTTTAACTGTGTTTTCAAACCTGCAGTTATCCTGGGCAATATCTGTACAATCGCTTTTGGGATTATTACATATATATTTGCGAGGGTAGCGTTAAGCAAGAGAACACGTAAAAAAACCGCAGCAAGAGTTAAAAATTCAGCGATAATGCTTTGGAAATATTCCTGGCAGTTGCTATTTAGGATTTAAGCTTCTTCATCCGGCTGGAGCAAAAACCACTTCGATTCCATAACATGGAAAAATGTAACAAAGATGTTCTTCGTGGAATTCCTGTAATGACCGATGACAATTAAATATAAAACCGAGGAGCTTTTTGATTCTTCGCCTGAACCAGAAGGGAGATGTAAATACAAGTCTTTGGGATATAATTTTTATTCTTATGTCTGTGTAGAAATTGGGGACTTTTCTTTTTAGTTGATGCTTTGTGTCTACGAAATAATAAAAAGTATATAAGCCAAAAAATCTTTGATTTGTATAATCTGAGTAATAATACGGATTGGAAAAATGTGGGACAAAAACATGTACTGTGCCGTTTTTTTTCAGAACTCTGATAATTTCTCGCATCAGGTTCTCAAAATTTTCTATGTGCGTAAGAACGCTTCTGCTGTGAATCTGGTCAACTGAATTATCAGGCAAGAAAGAAAGCCCTTCTTCCAGGTCAGCCACTATATCAACGTTTGGCAAATCCAGTTTGTCAACGCCGATTCTGCCCTGTTTTGTCTTCTTACCACATCCTAAATCGACAATTACAGGCTCGCTGCTGTTAATTACTTTCTCCAGGTCAATTTTGGTTATAGGCTCCATATACATACCTGCCAACTAAAAGATGGTACAACGCTCATGTCTCAATATTCTTCAGACATCCATTAATCAGGTTAAGAAGTTGCTCTCCCTGTACTTTCAAATCAAATCGCTGAACATCTGCCCTTCCCGCCTGGCCCATCTGCTTTCTTAATTGAGAATCGCTTAACAGCCGAGATATTTTATCAATCCACTCGGAGCTATCACCCGCGAGAAATCCATTGCTGCCTTCGCGAACATATTCGGTGTTTGCGCCAATCGGGCTTGCAATCACCGGTAAGCCGGCGGCTGCATATTGCAAAATCTTAAAGCAAAACCTGCTCTGCGTAAACTTATTGTCCGGCAACGGCGCCAGCCCAATATGGCTCGTGGCTAAATCGACGGCTTGGTTTTCCAAAGACCATCGGCGTTTTTCCACCTGCATATTTTCTAAATCAAAGAAATCATCACAAACTATTCTCAAAACGACATCATCAAAGCGAGAGCCAATTTCCTCAAGGGCGGGTTTGATTTCCGCCAGGTAGGGTAATGTACTTTTACTGCCTATCCAGACGAGCCGAGTTTTATCGTTATTTTCCGGCCCGGCTTTCAGTTTGTAAGCGCAGGTGTCCAAACCGGTGGGAAGTACCTCAACACTGGGATTGTATTTTCTTGCATGTTCAGCAAGATATGAATTGTCTGCTATAACCATATCAGCCAGTTCAACTGTTCTTTGAAAAGACTTCTGCCGTTTACGGCTTGGCCTGCCCGGATGTTTATCAGAGTACATTATCGCATCATCGAAATCGTAGATGACTTTTTGGGCATATCGTCGAAGCCAGAAAGCATCGAGCAAATTCAATCGCTTTTTGTGGAGAAACACACCATCAAAGTCTGCGCTTCGTTTTAGTAGTTTCCACCGGGCCAAAGAGCCGGGTGGAAAACGAGCAACCTCACACTCGATGCCATTATCACGCAAAACCTCAAGGTAAACTGCTATCCGCTGTCTGAAGCTGGCCCGAGTGGGATTGTTGGTCAAAATAAGGATGTTCATTTTGTGGCGCTTTTCGTCTCAAAAGAACCCGGGAAAACAGCTATAAGGTTTCTGTCCAGGGGGCATTATAAGTTCCTGTTTCGATTAGGTCGAGTATATATTTAGCAATTTTTTCACAGTTAAATTCAGCGTGAGTGTGCTGCATCCCTGCATTTGCAATTTTGATTCTTTCGTCTTCGTGATTGAGGTACCAGTTTGCCAAATCAAAGAACTCTTCTGCTGTGTCAAAACATCTCAAATGTACACCGTCCCTGAAGAGCAGGTCTAAATCAGGGACTCGTTTAGCTAAGACACAAGTGCCACAAGCAAGATAATGTATCAAACGGCTGGAATGGCAGAGTCTAACGTCGTTGACAGCGTTTATACTCAGTCCTATGCGGGCCCCACTGATTGCGTATAAATAGTCAATACCTTCTACTTTTGGACGGCCAAAGCAACCATAAAGGGCGCAATTTTTCATGCCGGCAAGCCTGCTGAGCAGGTTATATCTTAAATCTTCTGTCGGGTAACGTTTGTGCGTGTACCTGGTCTGGCCGGTGAATAAAATCTCACTTTTCCATTTAGCTGGAACCTCATAGCGATATTCTATATCAGGGTCGCAACAATTTGGCATGAATGCGCAGCGAACATTAGCATCTCTATATGCATGAAGTGCTTCACCTTCATATGTACTTATTACCAAGTCGAGCTCTTTGGTGGCTTCCACCCTGTGTTTATGGTGCTCAGGCCACAAGTCCCCGTCACTGCCGATAAAAAATGCCTTGGGGGAAGCTTCTCGCATCAGCTTAACGGTTTCGGCATTCAGATAATTAGCAAAAGTGATATAGACAATGTCCGGATTATAATTCTTTATCTGTTTAACCAATAGTTTATCTACAACATGAGATTTGCAGAACCGCCTCGCGAATTTTCTGCTCATGATGGGGCCGGCTTGAAGGAATGCTCTTCTATAGCAGAATTCCTGAGTATCATGACCGAGTCTTATAAGGCCCTTGAAGAGTTTGCGATGTCCATACTGTAAATGCTTATCAGCAAAATCTTTTGCATCAGTAAGAAAAAAGATGCGTTTGGCTTTTGACATAAACTTGCTCCAGAGTTGGCTTTTCAATTCGAGAGAGTATATTACGGTATCTGCAACAGAGTTTCAAACTTGATTGTTATGTTCACAGAGAATTATCGGCAATTATATTCAGAAACCACGCAGATGACATTATTCTCTCAATGACATTTGACATCGAAAGGCCGTCAGGACCAATGAAAGTTATAAATTGGGCCGGTGCGCCGTTTTCTTCTCATACTTTCGAGGTGGTTTCTTCATCTCCTGAATCTTTGGGCGCAAGTAACGTTCATATTCTAAAACCGTGTTGATAATGTGTGCCAAATCCTTTTCTGTTAGCCACCACCCCACCGGTATCGAGACCTGCTCAGAGGTAAATTCACCAACACCAGGCAGGTCCGCCCTGAAATCTTTGAACATAGTATGCAGGTCGTTTCGCGCATGAACCTGCGAGACTGTAATGCCGGCCTTTTTCATATGTTCGATAAACTTCTGGCGGTTCTTGACCCTCACGGTATAGAGCCAATAGACGCTGGAACGGTCATCTTTGTATTTGAGAGGTCGCACAGCCGTAAGCTCTTTGAAAGCTTCGTTATATCGCGCGGCGTTAGCCTGATATTTTTCGATAGTTTTGCCTACGTACTTGAGCTGCTCAAGCCCAATTACCGCCGTCACGTCGTTCATATGGAACTTGTAGCCGTATTCGACGATATCCTCTTCGCAGCGCAGGTCCGTGCGCTTGGACTTGCGGTCGATGCCGTACCACCTGAGCAATCTGCCTCGTTCACGGTCGGCCTTGGATTTACAAACCAGGGCCCCGCCATCCACAGTTGTCATCTCCTTAATGGCCTGAAAGGAAAAACACGCAAAATCAGAGTGCGAACCGATTGGTTTGCCGTGATAAATTGAGCTAAAAGCGTGACAGGCATCTTCAATAAGCTTTATCCCGTGCTCAGCAGTGATAGCGTTCAATTCATCAAGGTCGCAGGGGTAGCCGCCCCAGTGAACGCACATAATGGCCTTTGTTTTAGGTGTAATTTTTTTGGCGACATCCTCGGGGTTGATGTTTCCCGTCCAGGGGTCGATGTCAGCCCAGACAATCTTTGCCCCCATCGCCACGATTGGCTCGTTTGTTGCTGTGCAGGTCATAGCGGTTGAGACAACTTCATCGCCGCAGCCGACATTCGCCAATCGAAGTGCCAACTGCAGTGCCGCCGTGCCGTTATTCAGTGCCAGGACGTTATTGTTGTTGAACCACGGCGCAAGCTTACGTTCAAACTCCTCCACCCTTGGTCCTTCGCCTACGTAGCCGCTCAACAGGACCTCACGCAAAGGCTCAATAACGCTTTCGGGTATAAAGACCTTGAAGAGGGGAATATCCTTTCCCCCGCCGGATAGTAATTTCTTTACCGATTCGTCAACGCTCTGCATAGATTCGTCAACACTCCGCATACCAATGACCTCCTTATCTGACAAAACTTGCTAAATTAGTTCTCAACTGTCCAAGGATTCATCCTTGAGTATGTCCTGAATTATCTCCAGAGACAAAACTTTGTCAAGAATTCGATTGCATTTTCTTATCGCTTTTTTCCGCAGAGCAAATTCCTGTGGATTGACCACCTGAGTAGCGTGAGCAAGATGTATAACGTATTGGCCCATTATCGAGGGCGGCAGCTCAACGGTCTTATAACCGTGGTCAACAAGCTCAAAGTAAAGCTTTTGGCCTGTGGTCAGGCCTTCTTCCTTTCCCATCAGAAATGACAGATTCTCGCGGTGTAAGACCTCGGTTCGGTAAAAACAACATATTGCACGATTGTGATAACGGAATTTGCCGCGTGCCTCCGGTTCTCGGAGGATTTTGCGTTTGAAGGCCTTGAAATCTGTAGCCTTTTTAAGCAGGATACGCCATTTAGGTGTCAATTCTATTTTACCGGAACCAACACAGCTTACGCTTTCATCGTCTCCGAAGTAGCCAATCAGCTCCGTGAGCCAGTTATCCTTCTTAACAATAGTGTCGGTGTGCATCACGACGAAAAATTCGCTGTTGCACATCTGGAAGCCAAGGTCAAGGGCCGTGGCCTCGGCGTAGCTGCCGGTCAGTTCACTACCGCCCCGCTGCTCAATTAAACTAATCCAGCTCAGAGCTTTGAGATATTCCAGAGATTCATCCCGTGAATCATTATCAACAACAATAACCTCATACGGATATTTGGTAAACTTGCGAATGCTCCGCAAACACAGTTTAGTGAAGTCTAACGTTTTATAATTCGGTATGCATATTGTTGCCTTGCCTTTAACAAGCTCTGACATCAACTGGATTTCCTTTTCGTTTGTTTATCGGTTTCCATACATCGACTTATAATACTTCTGGTACTCGCCGGAGACAACGTTGGCAAGCCATTCTTGATTCTGTACGTACCAGTCTATGGTTTTTTCAATACCTTCCTCAAAGCTAACTGATGGTCGCCAGTTAAGCTCACTGATTATCTTGCTTGCATCGATGGCGTATCGCCTGTCGTGTCCCGGCCTGTCGGTTACATGCCTGATGAGCGATTTTGGTTTGGCCAGTCGTTTCAGTATCAGGTCGATGACTTCCAAGTTTGCCTTTTCGTTACAGCCGCCAACGTTATAAACCCCGCCGGGCGGTGCTTTTTGCAAAACCTGCCATATTGCTGTGCAGTGGTCGTACACATACAGCCAGTCCCGCACGTATAAGCCGTCACCATAAACGGGCAGTTCTTTATCATTGAGGGCGTTATTAATCATCAACGGAATTAATTTTTCCGGGAACTGGTATTGCCCATAGTTGTTTGAACATCGTGTGATATTATATTTTACGCTCCAGGTGTGGCCGAAAGCTTCGACCAGTTGGTCCGCCGCGGCCTTACTGGCTGAATACGGCGAATTGGGGCTAAGCGGCGTCTCCTCCGTGAACGTGCCCTCCGGGCCGAGTTCACCGTATACCTCATCTGTGGAAATTTGAATGAACCGCTCCAACTTTTTGTCGCGGGCAGCTTCCAGCAGCGTTAATGTGCCGGTAACATTAGTTTCGATAAAAATCTTCGCCTCAGTTATTGAACGGTCCACGTGGCTTTCGGCGGCGAAATTGATAATCGTATCTATCTGGTGCTCGTCGATGATTTTTACGATTAGCGTCCCATCACAAATGTCGCCTTTGACAAACTTGTGATTGGGATGGTCTAAAAAGCCGGAGAGGTTTTCAAGATTGCCGGCATAAGTTAGCTTATCGAGATTGACAATGAGACAATCAGGATGCTCTGAAAGCACCATTCGAATGAAATTGCTTCCAATAAATCCTGCACCACCTGTAACGAGAAGCTTTCTCATAACTGCCTCAAAAAACGCTCTAACGGCACGTGCCAGGGCTCGATTGGCTCATCAAGTAAAGTCTTGATTTTGCCGCAATCGAAACGACTGTTCAAGGGTCTTACAGCAACGCTGGCGAAATCACTGGTTTTACAAGGTGACAGGTTAACATCCATCGTGAGTTTGTCAAATATAAACTTCGCCATTTCGTACCGGCTGACATAGCCGGCACTTGCAAAATGAAATATGCCCTCCGGCCTTTTTCTCAAGAGTTTGCAGATTACTTTGGCAACTTCGGTCGTTGCTGTCGGCGAACCAATCTGATCGTCAACAACCCTTAGTGTTTTGTCAGTTTTAGCGTGTCTTAGTATTTTCGTCACAAAATTATTGCCGGTATAACCATAAGTCCATTCCAAACGGATTATGCAATGCCTGCAGCCGCTTTCACCCAGCAGATGCTCGCCTGCCAACTTACTCTTGCCATACGCATTAATAGGATTGGGAGCATCGGTTTCAACGTAGGGTTTATTCAGCCGACCGTCAAAAACAAAATCAGTACTTATGTGCAGAACCCATTTGTCTACCTCGCGTGCAATGGCACCCAGACGCCCTACCGCAGCAGCGTTGACCTGATGTGCGAGTTCAGCTTCGCTCTCGGCGCCATCTACATTTGTATAAGCTGCGCAGTTTAAAATAACCTGCCCGGCATCGAAAGCTTGTCTTAGCTGTTGGGAGTTGGTTATGTCAAAATCCGGCAAATCGAATACCTTGACATCAAAGCCCTCCTGCCTGCAGATACTTGTCAGGTCAGTGCCAAGCATCCCCTTGCCGCCGAGAATTACAACTGTCTGATTACCCATCTTTGCGGGTCCAGTCATAGGGGATATGATTATCGTGCGGGTCGGTGCGGAATTCATCGGGGTCGGTGTAGTTGTACATCTCTGAGACGACATTAACGATGTAGGCTTCGGTCTGCCCGATACACATCCAACCGTGCTGCACGCCCGGCGGTATTCTGACCAACCCGGGGCACTGTTCGCCGAGGTAAAGTTCGTTCACCATCCCGTATGTAGGCGAATCCTTTCGCTCATCGTACAGGGCTATCTTAACCATTCCCTTGATGACGTAGAAGTGGTCGGTTTGTTTTTTATGATAATGCCAGGCTTTGACAACTCCAGGGTATGTCGTGGTAACATAAACCTGTCCGAATTTTTCAAACCAGGGGTCGTCGGCCCGCATTATTTCGCCAAGCCGGCCACGCTCATCACCGATGACCTTCGCACGACGGGCGGCAACGCCATCGATAAGCTCGCCTGAGCTACGTACAATCAGCCCCTCATCTGCAAAGACTATTTTTAACGCCGCTATCTTTTTTGTCATTTAGGAGGTTCCTTCATAACCAATTCATTGGCTCTATCGAGTGATTCGAATGTTCCGGCATCCGTCCACCAGCCTTCGAGTATATCATAAGCCAGTTGGTCTTTTGCAATATAGACATTGTTAACATCAGTGATTTCAAGCTCCCCACGAGCCGATGGTTTGATCGCTCGTATGATATCAAAGACTGAAGCATAGTAAAAATATATGCCGGTTATGGCGCAATCTGACTTCGGTTTTTTTGGTTTTTCTTCGATAGCAGTAATCTTGTCGTTGGATACCTGTGCAACGCCGAAACGCTGAGGGTGTGGAACCTGCTTGAGCAGTACCCTTGCGCCGGTTTTCTGGGAGATGAACTTATCTGCGTATTCTTTCAGATTGGCTTCAAAAATATTGTCACCAAGTATAACTACCAAGGGCTGCCCCTGTGCGAAGTTCTCAGCGAGCGCCAGGGCCTGTGCAATCCCGCCTGCCTCATCCTGAACTTTGTAGGTGAATCGGCAGCCGAATTGCTTTCCGGAGCCGAGCAGACTAACTACATCGCCCATGTGCTCGATGCCGGTCACAATCAGGATTTCTTCAATGCCAATTGAGGTCAGTTTCTCAATCGGGTAATAAATCATAGGTTTTTGCCCGATGGGAAGCAAATGCTTATTCGTTACCTTCGTCAGCGGCATAAGTCGCGATCCTGTCCCGCCGGCAAGAACAATACCCCTTAAATCCATATTCAGCTCCCACGTTTGGCTAAATGATAACCGATTAAATGGTTAAATAATTACCCGTCTATTTACTCAAAACTGCTCCAGGAATCGCAGGTCATTTTCAAATAGCAGGCGAATATCCGGAATGCTGTACTTACGCATAGCAAGTCGTTCTATCCCGAATCCGAACGCCCAGCCGGTATACTTTTCGCTGTCTATTCCGACCGCATCAAAAACATTCGGGTCAACCATACCACAGCCACCCATCTCGACCCAGTTTTCTTTTCCGCTCTTGTCCGCCAGGAGCAAATCAACTTCTGCGCTGGGCTCGGTGAATGGGAAAAAGCTGGGGCGAAACCGCCATTTTGTATCTCGGCCAAAAAAGACATGGATAAACTGTTCAATGGTGGTCTTCATATCCACCATGCTAACACCCTCGTCAACAACCAGGGCTTCAAGCTGGTGGAACATGTACATATGTGTCGCATCGACTGTGTCCGGCCGATATACACGCCCCGGTGCAACAATTCGAATGGGCGGTTTGGTGTGTTCCATGACACGGATTTGAACCGGGGATGTATGGCTGCGCAGAAGAGTGTTGTCCTTGATATAGTAACAATCAAATGGGTCTCTTGCCGGATGGTCCGGGCCGATATTCAATGCAACAAAATTGTGCCACTCGTCTTCAACCACCGGACCGTATGCCACGGCAAAACCCATTCGGCCGAATATCTCCAGCAGCTCATTCAAGGTTTGTGTAATGACATGGGTTTTACCAATGTTGACGGGTATGCCAGGCAGAGTAACATCTATCAACTCCGGCGTCTGCTCCTGAGACTGCAATAAAGTCGTTTTTAGCTGCTCAAATTGGGCGGCAACCTCTTTTTTGATTTTGTTTGCAAGCTGTCCTGCCTGAGGTTTTTGTTCAGGCGGAAACTGCCCTATTTGGCTGAGCATTTGCGTGATTTGTCCTTTTCGACCCAGGTAGTGTATGCGGTAATCTTCCAGAGCTTTGAGGTCGGTGACCTTTTTTAAGTCAGAAAGGGCATCTTTGCCAATTTTTTCGAATTTCTCAAGCATCGTCGTATTGTGAATGCTGCGTTGTAGTAAGGTACTGTCAGGATTTCTGTAGTCCTGCGGCCTTAACAATAGCATCGAAGCCCTCTGGGTCGGCAATAGCAATTTCACTGAGCATTTTTCTGTTCAGTGCGATGTTGGCCTTTTTGCAGCCGTTGATAAACTCACCATATCTTATGCCCCGCTGCCGGCAGGCTGCGCTCAACCGTATAATCCACAGACCTCGGAAGTCACGTTTTCGGAGTTTGCGGTCAATCCTCGCATTGACGGCAGCCCGCATGACTGCTTCTTTTGCCTGGCGATACAGGCGACCTCTGGAGCCGCGATACCCTTTTACTGCCTTGAGGATTCGTTTCTTTGCCTGATGTCTTGTAGCACCTTTTCTTACTCTGGGCATGTTTGCTGTCCCGCTTTCCTTTGAAAACTTTCGATTCTTTAAGCTTGCCGGCTATAGATGATTAAAAGCCGACAAGCAAACAGAAAATAGTTAAAACGGTTTCATATTTTAGCCATCTATTTGTTGAGTTTGGCCTTGATTACTTTACCCGGCGCACCGCCCACGACAGCGGAACCACTTATTCGCCTTCGGCGTTTAGCGTTTTTGCCGCTCATAAGGTGACTGCCGCAAGCCCGCCTGCGTTTGACCTTGCCGCCAGCGGTGATTTTGACTCTTTTACTTAAACCCTTATGGGTTTTTTGTTTCGGCATTTAGCTAATTCCTTCAAAATAATCTATCTGAAACAGCCGGAAAATGTAAAACCCGTAGTTTATGCTATTTGCAACTATTGGTCAATACTTTAGCGTGAAAATTCTCTGAAAAATTGAAAAATAAGGCTGCGGCTTTTGGATGGCTCAAATCCAGCTAAGTTATAAGTGCATAAGCCACAAGTACATAAGATGCAACCGACGTATGCTATGGTGGACGTTATCTACGCAATACGCTTCACCCCGTTAGAAATTTCCCCTTTTTGCCCCGTTAGAAGTTAGCGATTCACTTCTAACGGGCTTTGTATCATATTATTCCTCGTTATAGAACTTCTAACGGGTTTCACGAGATACGTACCACGATTCACCAGATATCAATTATTTAGGCACAAGCAATAAAGTCATACGCCTGCCGGACATCGTGCTTGGCCGTTCGATTTTCGCAAGTTCTTGCAACGATTCAGTAATGTCTTCGAGTATCGCATACCCCTGGTCGCGGTGCAGCATCTGGCGTCCGCGGAAGAACATTGTGAATTGCACCTTGTGGCCCTTTTCCAGAAATTCACGGGCGTGATTAAGCTTGATATCCAGGTCGTGTTTGTCGGTTTCAGGCCTGAGCCTGATTTCCTTCAACGTTGTAGCGTGGTGCTGGTGTTTTTTATGGGCCTCGCGAATCCTGCGTTTCTGCTGATACTGCCACTTGCCGTAATCCATTATCCGGCAAACCGGCGGGGCGCTGGTTGGGGCTACTTCCACAAGGTCTAAGCCGGCGCTGCGGGCCCTGCTCATTGCCTCATTTCTGGCCACGACTCCTATTTGATTGTTTGATTCGTCGATTAACCGAACTGTCTCGGCTTTTATTCCCCCATTAACCTTTAATCCTCGTTTACTGATTGTGCACCACCTGACCTTTCTTATTGACTATCGACTATGTTCTATTGACTACTTTTTCAACTTTATGTCATCTCTGAAAACGCTTAATCTGTTTTTTTATCGGCAATTTTGCATTTTGCCATTCCTAAAAACTCGTCAATCTCCATTGTTTTGGTTTCTCTATCTCCACGGATTCTTACATTGACGGTATTGGACTGGGCCTCTTTCGGCCCAACTACCAACATATAAGGGAGCTTTTCACTGTGTGCTTTGGCAATTTTAGCATTTACTTTTTCGTCTGTTAAATCACAACTGCAGCGAAGCGGTGCGTCTTTGAGCTTCTGATGAACAGTCAGCGCATAATCATTTGTTTTTTCACTTATCGGCAAAATTCTTACCTGCTCCGGCGAAAGCCACAGTGGTAAATTGCCTGCATAGTGTTCTATTAGAATGCCTATAAAGCGCTCAAAAGAACCGAGAACAGCCCTGTGAATCATAACCGGCGGCTTTTCGGTGTTATCTTTGTCGGTATAGACCAGGCCGAAACGCTGAGGCATCGAAAAATCCAGTTGAATTGTACCTAATTGCCACGACCTTTTCAGGCAATCTCGTATGTGAAAATCAATTTTCGGCCCGTAGAATGCGCCGTCGCCTTCGTTGATTTTGTACTCGATATTCCTATGCTGCAGCGCGTTTTTGAGGGCATTTGTGGCAGTCTCCCAAATCTCGGCCGAGCCTATATGTTTTTCGGGTTTAGTGGACAGCTCAATGTGGAACTCTTCGAATCCAAATGCTCTATATATCTCGAAGGTAAGGTCAATGACCCCTATTATCTCGGATTCTATCTGCTCGGGCGTGCAGAAGATATGTGCATCGTCCTGGGTGAACTGCCTTACACGGAAAAGACCGTGCATAACACCGCTGGCCTCGTGGCGGTGCACCAGCCCAAGCTCGGCAACCCGCATCGGAAATTGGCGATATGAATGCTGTCGAGTCTTATAAACCAGGCAGCCGCCGGGACAGTTCATCGGCTTTATGGCATAGCTGACATCGTCGAAATTGGTAAAATACATATTCTCTTTGTAATTGTCCCAATGGCCGCTCTTGTGCCAAAGCTCCTCATTGAGAATAATCGGTGTTCGGATTTCCTGATAGCCGTATTTATTGTGAATACCACGCCAGAAGTCCACTATGGCGTTCCAGATAATCATTCCTTTAGGGTGAATGAATGCAAAGCCGGGGCCGGCCTCGTTGAAACTAAATAAATCCAATTGTCTGCCTAATACTCTGTGGTCGCGTTTCTTTGCTTCCTCCAGTCTTGATAGATATTCGTCAAGGTCTTTTTTGGTTGGCCAGGCGGTGCCGTAGACCCGCTGGAGCATTTTTTGGGTGGGGTCGCCGTGCCAATACGCACCGGCTACGGACATAACCTTAAAGCTTCCGGCTTTGCCGGTGCTTGGCAAATGCGGGCCGCGGCACAAATCCTCGAAGCCATCTCCATGCGAATAGAAACTGATGGTGGCACTGTCCGCACGATTTATATTGTCAATTTTATATTTGTCTCCGGCCCGCTTGTTCAGGGCATCGGTTTTGCTCATTTCCCTGCGAACAATTGGCTTGTCTGCCTTGACAATTTCCCGCATCTTTTCTTCTATTTGTGGAAAGTCGTCAGGGCGAATTGGCTCATCAAGGTCAATGTCATAGTAAAATCCCTCCTCAATAGTCGGACCGTAAACTAATTTTGTGTCCGGCCAAATGGTGCATATCGCCTCGGCCATTATGTGCGCGCAGCTATGCCACATTATTTGGAGACCTTCGTCATCTTTGAGCGTGATGATTTTGACTGTTGCGTCGGCTGTTATAGGCGCGGATAAATCTACTAATTGTCCGTTTACTTCCGCCGCAATGGCCGCCCTTGAAAGTCCCGCCCCAATTTGTTCTGCAAGCTCTTTTGCAGTTGTACCGTCACTAATCTCTAATATGCTGCCGTCGGGCACTGTTACTTTTGCCATAAATCCGTCCGCTACTACCGACCCTTTCTGTTTGTGTATGAATAAAGCTGTTCAAACAAAATTGTCGTCCCAACGCCAATCGGGATTGGAACTAAACTTTCTTATTATAACCGAGGGTCCCGGCCCCGTCAATATAAATTTATCCCATGATTTAGCTGTTGCTGCATGCTGTTTTCATCAATATAATACAGCAGTTTCCAATATTTGTCATCACGGTAATTATATGGAAACATTGGCTTTTATAAAATGTTTTCCGGCAGGTTGGTCCTGTGTGCTTCTGGCAGGGACAAGTACGGCCTCGTCCACAGAATCATTGTCTTTTAATCCGATTAAACTTGTCTTGCTCTGCGGGTGGGTATATCTGTGCCTTTACTTTGTTCAGCGCGTACAGTTTAGCCTGTTAGTGCCGAATAAATATAAAACGATAGCCAAAATTGCTGCGCTTTTTGTAGGGCCGGTATTGTTTTTTGTGCTGCTGATAGTGGATATTCGGCGCCAAATTTCAACCGAGCGTCACCGAAGCGTCCTCGAAATAATAAAGCAGCGGCTGCAAAATGCCTTTGCAAGTAGAAGCCCTTTAGGTCTCATCAGGCCCGGAGAGGAATCGACGATAAAACTACTTGACTCGTCAGGCACCGAGCTTAAACAGATATATGGCCACGGTAGAAGCAAACGGGAGGACCGTCACATTCTTGACTTAACCGAGCGAATTATCTGGGACGCTCTCCAGGAGCAGACCAGCGACATTCTTATCGACCCGAAGAACGACTCGACCTACACAATCAGGTTTCGGATAGATGGAGTACTGCGAATAGTTGAGCAGCTCGATGCCGACAAATGCCGGGCTGTAATTAACAGCATCAAGGCCGTCTCCAATATGGACATTTCGGAAAAACGAAGACCACAGGACGGCGCTTTTATAGCACAAACTGCCGACGGCACAGCCTCCTTTAGAGTTGCAAGTGCCGGCGTCGTGAGCGGCGAGAAGCTGTCGGTAAGGGTACTCAGCCAAAAGGCTGGCATGTATACGCTCGACAATATCGGATTGTCGGACAAGCACCTGTCGATTATCAAAGACGAAATAACCAAACCGTCTGGTATGATACTTATGTGCGGTCCTACCGGAAGCGGCAAGACGACAAGCCTGTATGCTATGCTCAATGAGATCGACCTTTATACACGCAATGTTATTACGGTAGAAGACCCTATCGAATGTGTGCTGCCGAATGCAAGCCAGATTGAAGTTAACCCCAAGGCCGGTATCACTTTTGCAAAATCGTTGCGCAGTATTTTAAGACAGGACCCGGATGTCATCAGTGTCGGCGAAATACGCGATGAAGAAACTGCAGAGATTGCGCTTCGAGCGTCGCAAACCGGCCATCTTGTCTTTGCAACAATACACAGTTACAGCAACGAATCAGCGATGGTTCGGCTGTTGGATTTAGGCGTCACTCCCGTGCTGATATCATCGGGCCTGGACCTTGTTGTTTCTCAGCGATTGTTTCGCCGGCTTTGCACCGACTGCAAGCAACCCGCACAACTTACCCAGAGCCAAATCGCTGACTTCCGCAGAAAAAAGATAGACTACAAGCACCTCTTTCGCGCCGGCGGATGCGAAAGGTGCCACGAAACAGGCTACCGTGGAAGGACGGCAATTTTCGATATGCTGCTCGTCGATAACGAATTAAAAGCCAGTATTGTCAGCAGCGACTCCTGGATAACCGACTTGAGAAAAGCAGGCGACCAGGAAGGGAAATCCAATCTGCGAAAACAGGGACTGAAAATGGTGCTGTCCGGGGTAACAAGCCTCGAAGAGCTAAAAAGAGTCGTAGGATAAGAACTTATGGTATTTTGGACGGGGATATTAATCGGCTGTCTTTTCGCGTGGCTGGCCGTCAAAATGGGCTTCTATGAGACCTGGGTCCTGCTGTTCAATATCGTAATCGCAGTCTTTTTAGCCGTTTTCCTGGGGCCGGTTTTTGCAAATATTGTCCCTATCGGCAGCGATACACCATATAACAACATCATATGTATGATAGCTGCGGGAGTAGGCGGCTTTTTGATTCTGCACGGAATATCCTACACATTGTTTACAGGCCAATATAAAGTCCCATTTCCAAAAGCAATCGATACTCTTGTCGCCGGATTTTTCGGCTTTCTCACGGGCTTGCTTGTCTGGACTTTTCTGAGTCTGTTAATTTGCATATCTCCTATTTCACAAAATACTTTCGTAAGTGACCTTAATTTTGCCGATGGATTTAAGCAAACGGGGGCGCCATACGTTGGGTTGTGGTGCGATCTGGTAAATTCGATGGTGGCGTCTGAGGACAGCGATGTGACCAGTAAACAGGTTATCAATGCGTTACTAAAAAGCGCCGAACCAAAACCTCCAACCGAACCGGGTGAAGGAGCCGAGCTGAACCAACCCACTGAACCTGACAATATATAAGGACCCGCCCAGTTACAAATCCAAGCGTCGATATCGAGTAATCACCGGACTGCGCTGCCGCTACTTAGCTGATTTTCCGCCGCCGGTGGGAGTGTATTCTGAGAAAGGGCCTGTCAGGGTCCTAAAAGCCAAGAATACACCTCTCACGGATATTGTTTACATAGATGCCGGTTACCTGTATTCCCTGGCGAAGAGGTGAACCGCCTCGAATTTCCTTCGTAATTCAAGACAATTTTGTCTATTCCATCTCTCGGCCGAGGAAGGGGCGAGACCTGTATCGCTCGGACCCGCGGCGAGGCGAGAATGGGCCTCCCAAAAGCTCGTCGGAGACTCACCGCCGCAGGCCGAGCGGAACAGCCCTGGACACTCTCGCAAACGAAGGCAAATGAACCTTCGCAGCAAATAAATACCGATTCGTTTATGAGCAGGAACCTCTCACAAAATCAAAGAGAATTTTTCCACTTGAACTACGTGCCAAGACACAAGTGTTCAGGCAATGAGTGGAAATTCTGTTGCAAATTTGTTGCAGCAACGCTCTGAGGCCAAAATCAGGAAAGGTCACCAAGCACAAGTACTTGACAACCTTTAAGTTACCAAATATCCCCGGTGCGACTCGAACGCACAACCTCTGGCTCCGGAGGCCAACGCTCTATCCATTTGAGCTACGGGGACGAAAACACGCGCTATTTCTACCACATTACTACGCAAAAACAGCAAATAAGTCAAGCACGTAAATGCCTGTATTGACCGATACTTGCGGTTTTATTGGAATTTTAATCGTACGGATTTAACGTAAATATGTTATAATAATATAAGACCTGGAAAGAAAAGGTGATACTCGAATGTCAAAGAATAATGGCTTTTTGTGTCCTAAAACGGCAATAATCCTGCTGCTTCTTACTGTTGTGTGCCGGACTGCTGTTGCCGGCCGGCCGGGCTGGAAGCGCCAAGACGTAGATTGGCGCATGACAGGCGGCTCACGCATCAAGGCCATCAATTATCCTCCGGATAAACCACCGCCAGTCCTCGGCAAACAAGCCGGCCGCCGAACGGGAGTTCTGCGCAAAAAGACCATCACAGCCGAAGCAAGCTCACAACTCACACCTCTTGCTCAGGAATCTACTACTCCCATTTATGCCAACGTCATCGACTCGCCACCCATAGACGGCTTTGTTCCCTGGATCGCCGTTTCCCTCACCGATGCGCGTTCCAGCGATGATGATTTCATTGCTTACGATACTCCTTATCTTATTGGTAACTATCTCACTACTTATCCACAGATAGATTTCGCAATCGGCCTCTATGACACCGGTGCCGCTGCCAACATCATGGGCTTTGCCAATGCTGACCGGGCAGGCGTGTTCGATAAAAACCTCGATGGACCCAGCATTGTTGAACTCATCGGTGCAACTGGTACTGTCGAGGCTATAGTAAGCTACCCGCTCGGCCTATTCATAGACGGGCTCAGCGTCATCAAACCCTATCCGTACGATCCCAACGGAATAATCGAAAGCGATGATCTGTTGACGATGGTTGGCGAATGGAACACCTCCATCCTCCTCGGCCAGGTCCCGCAGCAAGGGGCACCCGACCTGCCCACTGCCATCGGCTCACCCTTATCGGTCTATTATGCCGCTCATTTCCAGGTCGACCAGCCAATAACGGTTACACACAACAGCCGGGATTACACCGGCCCACACATAACTTTCTATCCATGGTACGACCCATGCATACCAACCTATTCCAACAAAGTCACTCTTGAATTGCGTCCCGATGGCGACATGGTTGCTTACTTTCTCTGGTTTGACCCCGATACCTGGGAATTCTATCCCTTATACTCCTCAATGATAATGGGTGCCGGAATGCAAAGCTTGTTCTTCTTCCCGGAAGTAGACCTTGCCGAACCGAACTATAGTACAACTAAGGCCTTCATGTTTGACACAGGGGCCCAGGTTACTGTCATTAGCTCAATCCTTACCGCCCGCCTGGAACTGAACCCCGCCAAACCGGATTTCAATGTCGATATTATGGATGTAACCGGAGAAATCACAATTGTACCCGGTTTCTACCTTGATTCTATTCAAATCCCCGCCATAGGCCAATGGCTCAGCTTTACAAACGTACCTGTTATCATGTTAGATATTCACTCACCCGAACTCGAAGGAGGTTATTTGGACGGAATAATCGGCATGAATCTTTTCGCCGAGTACAACTTTGTATTCAATGGCGGTGGAATGGCAACACCACCTTATATTGAATTCGAGCCTATACCATATCACATCCCTGCAGACATCGCGCCACCCGGCGGCGACGATAAGGTTGATTATCTAGATCTTGCCGATTTCACAGAGGCTTACCTCGCTATACCTACCTCACTAAATTGGAATTCAAAAGCCGATATGGTCGGCGACGCTAAAATCAACCTCTACGATTTCGCCGTACTGGCCGAACACTGGGGCCAGGAGTTAGCGCCTTAATCAGGCTCCAGTTTCTCCATTCGCAAATCAGGCATTTATTTGACATATCTGTAGTTTATCAATATGATTGTGCAATTACTTTGAAGAGACTGCCAATGAGAATCCTAATTGACCTTATATATTTGCTGGCCGCGGTAGCATACAGCCCTATAGTCATATATAGGGTCATCAGGCACAAACGCTACCGGACAGGCTGGGCACAGCGGTTTGGCAAAATTACCCGCAAAGACCGCGCCCTGAAAAAATGCATCTGGCTCCACGCCGTCAGCGTAGGCGAGGTCAACGCGGCCAGGACCGTCATCGAAGAGCTTGAAATTAAATTCCCGGATTTCACAGTCGTAATCAGCACTACCACCGATACCGGCTTTGCCCGTGCAAACGCCCTCTTTGGTGAAAATCTGCAGGTGTTTTACTTTCCCTTTGATTTGTCCTGGATAATGCGCCGTGCCTTCCACAAAATTCGACCGGCAATCTGTCTGCTGATGGAACAGGAAGTCTGGCCCAACTTCGTCCATTTCGCACAGCAGTTGGATGTCCCTGTTGTCGTAGTCAACGGCCGAATAAGCGACAAAGGTTTTGCCAGATACAAAAAAGTCAGGCCCATCGGCAAAATGATATGGCAAAAAGTGACTTTAGTTCTTGCCCAGACGGATGAATACGCTCAGCGATTCATTACAATAGGCGCTCCTGCCGAAAATGTAATTGTTACGGGCTCACTAAAATACGATACCGCCCAAACAGAAGACAAAGTCGATGGCGCAGATACCCTCGCGGCTCAGCTAAATATTGGCGATGAAAGATTATGGGTTGCAGGCGCGACCGGACCGGGCGAGGAAAAAATCATACTCGATGCCTTCAAAAACCTAACCGACCAGCAACAGTTCAACGACCTCCGGCTGGCAATTGTCCCGAGAAAGCCCGAAAGATTTGATGAAGTCGCCCAGCTCATTGAAGATGCCGGCTTCGATTTTGTCCGCTATAACGCCATCAAAAATGCTGACACCGGGTGTCCTGAAATAACTCCTGTAATTCTTGGCGATACCATGGGTGACTTGCGAAAATTTTATTCACTTGCAACGATAATTTTCGTCGGCCGCTCCCTCGTCCCGATGGGCGGCTCCGATATGATGGAAGCCGTTGCTCTTGGCAAATGCACTCTCTTCGGCCCACACGCCTCCAATTTCAGACAAACTGTTGATGCACTTCTTAAAGATGAAGGTGCTATTCTGATAGAGGATGAACAGGAATTGCTTGAGACGATGCAAAAATGCCTTAGCGAACCGGACTTCGCCCAAAAAATCGCCCACAACGGCCGG
>DATLBB010000239.1:0-3491 GCA_035527155.1 Sedimentisphaerales bacterium | reverse complement strand
CCGTCCGGATTAGAGAACTTAGGTTCTTCGCCAGGCTCTGCGGAACCAACATTTTTGTAAAACCGGATACTGTGTTCGAATTCACAGGCTATCAGGTCCTTTTTGCCGTCCCCGTCCCAGTCCACGAAGGAACCCAGATTGGGTCTCATATAAGGAGTCAGACCTATATTCTGCGGCGGGGCAAAAACCGGTTCTGAATCAATGGCTATGTTTTTGAAGAAATAAAATCCTGGATTTTCCTGGTCGGAAAAGATGATGTCCTTTTTACCGTCATTGTTCCAGTCGCAGACCATTATGTGCGACCGAGTCCCACGGTCTATCGGCCCAGGAGTCCCCTGTTCATTGTGGGCCTTAACCTTTTGTCCGGGCCCAAGGGCCGGCTCGGCATCTGTTCGGTCGTTTAGATATACGGTGACAGTGCCGGCACCATCGGAGGCGATGAGGTCCTTGCGTCCGTCGTTGTTCCAATCGCAGATATCGGGCCGAGCGTGGCCACTGTTCTTTGCCAGGCTTAGCGGCTTACGTTCGCTCCGCAACTTCCTGCCCTCGGCAAAGACCGGAAACAGATTGTTTGTCCGGTTCTGGAAATACCAGAGAAAACCATCACAATCACCGGCTATTAGGTCGGTTTTACCGTCATTATTCCAGTCCACAGCCCGAACGACATTCTGACGGAGTGCATCACAGACCTGAAATTGCTCGGTATACAGTGCGCCGTGGTGTGCATCCTGTTTCTTCCATTTGGGTGATGTTTGTGTTCCAACGTTCTGAAATAATGCGCCATAGTCCCTTGTCCCCAGGGGGTCATTCAAATTTGTCAGCTCCCAGGCCCTATCCGCGACAAAGTCGAGTAAACCATCACCGGTAAAATCGGCTACCGTCACGCGTGGATGAGTGCTCCGTTGTAGATAAGTTTCGTTGTATGCGATGATAATACCTTTTGCGAAGGTCGGCATGGTTGCCGGCACGCTTGTGTCAATGTTTTTATAGAAATAGATTTGGCCCGCCTGTGGAGCGCCAAAGAGGTCCCAGTCACCATCGTTGTCGATGTCTGCAACATCAAAGCAGGGATTGAAAAGCTCGATATCCTCGCCGCCAGCTTGGATGGTCACGGCGTCGGCCAATCGCCAACCGCCGGAGCCATCAGGTCCTAAGTTTCTGTAGAGATAGCAGTGGTTATTGTAGCCCAGCAGTATATCTGTTCTGCCATCCTTAGTGCCGTCAAAGTCTTTGACAAACACAATCGAAGGAAACCATCCGCCGGCCTGCTTCCCGCCGGCGAGTGGTATGCCGGAAATGGTTTTCATTGCGCCTCTATCGACAAAGGTAAGCTGCCCACTGGATTTAGTTGTGTTCTCAAAGAAGACTATTTTTCCGGCATAGGGACCATCCATAAAACTCGGGAAAAAATCCTGGTCGCCATCGCCGTCCCAATCATAGAAGTGAGGCAGAACCCAGCTTCGATTGTTCCGGTCATTTTTTGGAAGCACAAAGAGCTTTCCAGCCGACGTAAGCCGGCCGGCTTCGACAAGGCGATTGTCCCCGACATTTTCATAGCAGTAAATAAATGGCTCTACACCACCTTTGAATAGGTCCAAATCACCATCGCCGTCGAGGTCGCAGAAGGTATCAAAATGACACGCAGCTATTTCACGCCTTCCATGACCCTGTCTGAAGAAATCGCCATCTCCAACGAGTCCCTGATAACGTTTGGTTCTTGCCAATCCGGACTCAGCCGTGTCGAAATAAACGGCGAATGTTGTGCAGGTTTCATCCGGCATAACGAAACTCAGGGTGACCTTGTTGATGCGATAGAATTTTTGAATGTGCCACGGCAACAGATATCGCTCGTATCCATCTCGCGAGGTGTCAAAAACCTTTGGCGACCCTGAGGAATCGCAGGCTATCACTTCAATTGTATGTTCGTCGAATGTCCCCGGAACACCCTTTTCGGAGAGTACGCGAACAAAGTCTATGTCCACGGCAGCGGGTGAGCTCGACCGGGATGCTCGGCGAGGAGCAACTTTCAATAATAAGCGGTACTTATTGGGCGACGCCCAGGATGGCTCCACACCAAGAGTTGGATGCGACAATATGAGGCACACCGTCATCGCCAGAGCAATCCCTGGTAAAAGCGTAATATGGCTGCGGTTATGTGCCGAACAAATCTTGTCTCTCACAGAATCACCCTTACTTACAAAATAAGATACACTATCATCCCAATAAAAATAATATCGGTCAATATCTTCTTTTACTCAATAGCTTCAGGTGAACTGAACCGTCACTCCTAAACAAGCGTCGGGCACGGCTGGATTCCAGAATGTCGCTAAAAAAACCGCGTTTTTTACTACGCCCGGCAGGATTCGAACCTGCGACCTTCGGTTTAGGAAACCGACGCTCTATCCTACTGAGCTACGAGCGCATAATAGCACAAAGTCTGCTCTAAAATAGCCTGATTCAGTACTTTACACTCCAGGTTCTAATATTGCAAGAAAATCAGATTTAGGCTATACTGTCTTTTCAGCGACAGGTCCAAAATAATGGAAAAAAAGTCGAAACTAACAGAACAGAAGGTCGATTTTGCGCATCCTAACAGTGTGCAGGGAGACGCCAAAAAGGGGCAGAAGTCTTTGAAGGAACAACGAGGAACGCTTGCTGCTCGACTAAGGGCCGGTGACCGTGCGGCGGCAGCCGAGCTTGTTGATATGTACAACGAGCAGATATATTTGTATATGAGGAGGCTTGGCCATAATCGCCAGGTCAGCGAAGACCTGACCCAGGAAAGTTTTCTCCAGGCGTGGCAACATGTAAGCCAGTTGAGAAACGGCAAGGCGTTAAATGGCTGGCTGTATCGTATCGCAAGTAATGTTTCAAAGCTGTACTGGCGGAGGCACAAAGGCAGGGAGACGAGCAGTATCGAGGGGGTCGGCATCGATGTGCCAGAGGACAGCGAGGCTATGTGGGAGACAATTGGTCATTCCGAGCAGCTTGGCCGATTAAAAAATGCTGTGGCACGGCTGCCTGAAAAATTGAGGCAGGCGGTTGTTTTGCATTATATGGAACACTTAACTATCGCCGAAGCTGCCGAGGCGGCGGGCGTAAGGGAAGGCACTTTCAAAAGCAGGCTGAACAGGGCATTAACAGCTTTGAGAAAACAGGTTATCTGAAGGGTCCCCATTTTGTGGTCAATCGTAAAATGATGTCGCACGAGACGGGAGAGCAGTAATGAGAGAAGAAAAGCTAAAAGAATTATTGAATGAGCTGACAGATGCACCGGCCGAGCCGGTCCGCCCGGGTCTGGCTGAAGATATAAAGCAGCAGATACCGAGGCTTGTGCCGCATAAAGGTGGGACGGAGGCTGTGCATATTGTCATAAATGTAAGGATAAGCAGATTGGCCGCGGCGGCGGTGATAATAATGACGATACTTTTGTGTGCGAGCTTGTTTGGTGGTCGAGATTGGACAAGCGACGGCGTAGTTAACGGTATAAG
>DATLBB010000238.1:0-2680 GCA_035527155.1 Sedimentisphaerales bacterium | reverse complement strand
ACAGGCTCCACTCACGACTGGTACCGCGATCATCTCCTCTTCGGCACCTCCGAAGTTTTACGCGAACAGGCCTATGACTGGCTGTTCAAAGACTTATCAAACGAATATTATCGATTCTCTTTTTGGAACGATCCCTGCCATGGAGGAGAACTTACAAATGACAACGATGATCCCAATACAGTTAATTGGGATGCGATGACTTTTCCCGGACATGACGGCAATGCGACATTTTTCCGCGAAGCTCTCGAACGCAATCCAAATACAAAAACCATGGTCTATGCATGTCATGTACCGGACTTCCTGGAAGTCGTGGAAGGTGGAAATAGTTACCCGGATTACTCGAATCCCAATCTATGGGCCGAGCTGGCCGAGAATATCTTTGCCAATCTTATCAACATGAAAAAAAATGAAGGCATTCAAGTCGATATGATCGACATTACAAACGAACCGGACTGGCCGGACCACTTCGGCATTGGATTTATGTTTACGCAGGACAGAATTATCAAAGTCATTCCAATACTTCGAGCGCTGATAAACGGCCCCCAAAATGATTGCGGCCTGCAGATGCCGCAAGTAGTCGCCCCCAGTTGCATCGCTGTAACAGCCGCTAAAGAGTGGCTCCAGTACTGGCACAATAACAATCCAGCATGTTGGAACAACATTGATGTCGTTTCAACTCACCCATACTGGTGGGGATTTAATTATAGTAATTGGGCCGGCATCACAGCCATCAAGGGGGGCCGGCTTTTTATACAGAACGAAATGGAATTCGGACATCACAACTTTGTCAACAACGAAGAATCCCTCGGATGGGACGAACTTCCGGAGGATTTCGTCGACGACCCGATAGAAAGCGCCCTCTCTTTAGGCCGCATTTTTGCAATTGCTGTAAACGCAGGTGCAAACGGCTTCATGGTCTTCCATGGAAACACTCCTGATGATAGCCAGAATTCTTTGATTCGTACCCCCTGGTGGGGTACACCAACACGTCGCAAGGGTTATTATGCCTATAGACAACTGACCACCTTACAGACCTACAAATCAGATGTAGTTGAAAACCAGATCACAGATGGATGGGATGGCCTGCACGTCATCGCTTATCACAAATTTCCCGAGAAAAAGACAGTGGTGACCGTCGTTAACGCAAAAAACACCACACAGCAAATCACCCTGCGATTGCTCAATTACAGAAACGAAGTGATACCAATAATACGACTCGTGGACCACGAAACATCCGCCGTCAAAAACTGTGCCCTCAATAGTGATAATTTATTCGACCCTCCTGAGAATAACTACGTGACCGGGATTTCAAATCATACGCTCCGAACCTTCGAAATATACTTTGGCAACCAGGCCGAAATCTTTTACAGTGACGATGATTTCGAAAGCGCCGGCTTCTCCGGTGGTTCCAACTGGGGCGGAGACTTCTCACGTGCCGGAAGTGACGAACCATCCCTTGAGTTTTACAATAGAAATAACGCCGCGAAGTTGCGCTGGAATGCAAGCATCGAAAGGACCCTTGTAAACGGAGTTGACAAGGGCTTCCTGAGGTTCCTTTGGGATGTCGATAGTCTCGATAATTCCGGTGAGACCGCAACGGCTGAAGTATTCGATGGTACCTGGCACACGGTCTTTTCTGTCAACAACTCGGCTAACGGGGCCGATTCCCTTGAGGGCCCGAATAACATCCCGGATAATCTACAGCAGGCGGGAATTGATTTGAGGCCTTATGGCAGAGTCACAAAGGTCCGATTCAAGATCAACGCAAATGACACTTCGGATTTCTTTTTCATCGATAATGTCCTGATTCTAAGTGATACTATTTCAAGGCTTGACTTCTCTGGTGACGGAAACGTGAACTTCAAGGATTTTTCGAGGTTTGCTCAATACTACTCTCAGTATGAACCTTCTATTGACGTCGCTCCTCTGCCTTACGGTGACGGCATCGTGGATGCTAAGGAACTTGCCGCCCTCGCCGCAGACTGGCTCATAGAACGACTACCCGAGCAGGCGAGAAATCCTGAACCCTATGATGGTAAAACAGTCGTCAGTAGGACCGCTGATTTGAGTTGGATCCCTGGCCGATATGCCGCATCGCACGATGTATACTTCGGCACAAGCAGTCCACCCCCATTCGTATGCAACCAGACTTCTACAACATTTGACCCCGGCATAATGGTTTATCGCACGAAGTACTACTGGCGTATCGATGAGGTCAATAAGTGGGGCAAAACCACTGGTGTTGTGTGGAGCTTCACGACAATGACGAAACAACCAGACCCGCCATAACCGTAAGTAGTGCCTGCCACAACCTCACGGCAATCTAAAGGCTTGCCAAATCGAGCTGTCAATAACCGGCCAATTAAACCACGGAACAATCTTTGAGGCCACAGACGTAATCAAAGTCATAAATAAAGACGCCGGGAAGCCAGATAAGTAAAGCTCTGAGTCCTACAAAGCCCTTAAAGCCTTAAAAAGACCGATAATTTTATTGACTTTCCCGGCTGGATTTGATAAATAATATTAAATGCCCGCGAGTGGCGCGGGCGCCTTGTTTTTATTAAATCTTGTTGGAGGTAAAATGTCATGAAAAACCAATCCAAAATCTTAGTGCTGGCCCTGCTTGCAGCAGTCTTATTCAGCGGCCTGCTCCAGGCTGAAGACCGCGACAGAAACGTGG
>DATLBB010000237.1:0-6467 GCA_035527155.1 Sedimentisphaerales bacterium | reverse complement strand
CATGGTGGCAAGCAAATAAAGATAGACTTTACTGGAGCGAAAAAGAACAGATATACCGCATCGAGGATTAACCACGCAGGATTAAAGAGAGACACAAGACCAAAGACTTACGCTCGCAGCCCAGAGTTTTTCGAGATTATGATTGACTTGTCGTGCTATCTATGTTAACCTTATCTATAGTAGTTAACGTAGGTTAACCAGCTATAATATGGTTGACAAGCGAATTTATGAGTTAACCTTAGATTAAATAAGGGCTTACAGATATCAAGAGGGAGTTTTTTATGAAGAAAGGCGAATATCTTACAATTCCCCAGTTGGCCAAGATTCTGGGCATCAGCAGGGTCGCCGTGTACAGGAAGGTAAAGAAAGGCCAAATAAAGGCTGTAAAGATTGGACGGACTTACGCTATCCCTCAGAAACAAATAGCAGCTATCTTGGGAAAGACCCTGCGCAAGGAGGATAAAAAGGAGATTGACAGTGCTGTAAAAAAGACGGTTAAAGAATATGGCCGGGTGCTGAAGCTGTTAGGGTCAGAATAATGAAGACAATAACCCTGAAAGAGGTCGAGTATATAGTTTTCAAATTGGCCAGAGAGGAACTCTCTTTCGACGAGCCCATTCCGGATTTCTCGACACGGTTTCCCAATGCTTTGGAGAGTTGTTTAGCCGTGCCTTTTCAAAGTTTTTCCGGCAAGTCTCTATATCCAACTCTTGTATGCAAAGCAGCTATGCTTTTTTATCTTCTGATTAAAAATCATCCCTTTCAGAACGGCAATAAACGCATCGCGATGACCGCTTTATTTGTGTTTTTATACAGGAATGGAAAATGGCTCCAGGTCGATACGCAGGAGCTTTACAACTTTACGGTATGGGTCGCTCAAAGCCCGAGGACCGTCAAGGACGAGACCGTCAAGGCCACAGAAAAATTCTTAAAAATACATCTGGTAAAGCTCGAAAAATAGACTGACCACAGACCTTCTTTACGAGATACGCTTCACAAGGCAAGGGGCACGAATCACGAATTGTCCGGGCCTTTTGCCGGGATTTTATTTTTCGTCAATTTCGTTTTTTATTTCGTTCAGCAAATTAATCGCTTCGATAGGCGTCAGATTATTAACATCTGTTGAACTGAGTTTGTCTAAGACTGATTTATGTTTTTGGACGAAGAGGGAGTCTTTATCCGGTTCCTTGGTCTTATGGCGGGAAAGATGTTCGCCGGTGGCTTCCTTTGCGAAGGTGCTCTCCAGTTCTTCGAGGATTTCTTTACTGCGTTCTAAGATGGACTTGGGTACGCCGGCCAACTTAGCGACGTGGATGCCGTAACTTTTGTCTGTTCCGCCGGGCAGAATCTTGTGCAAAAAAACGACCTCATCCATCCACTCGCGGACGGCGACGTTGCAGTTCTTGACGTTCGTAAATAACTCAGCCAATTCGGTGAGTTCGTGATAATGCGTAGCAAAGAGCGTTCGGCACTTTATTTTGGTTGCGATGTGCTCGGTAATCGCCCAGGCGAGGGACAGGCCATCGTAAGTGCTTGTGCCGCGGCCGACCTCGTCGAGAATGACGAGCGATTTGGTGGTGGCGTTGTTTATGATGTTTGCCGTTTCGGTCATTTCGACCATAAATGTCGATTGGCCGCGAACAAGTTCGTCAGAAGCCCCTACGCGGGTGAAGATTCTGTCGACCAGGCCGATAGTTGCATCTTTAACGGGGACAAATGAGCCGGCCTGCGCCATCAGGACAAGCAGTGCCGTCTGCCTTATATAAGTGCTTTTTCCACTCATATTCGGGCCTGTTACAAGTATAACATCGCCTGCTTTTTCGCCTAACTCGATATCATTTGGTACAAACTCCGGGCCGAGCGCTTCGGCCAAGACCGGATGCTTGCCTTCGTTTATGAGTAGCTCGTCGCGGTCGGTCATCTTTGGGCGGATGTAGCTGCGGCGTTTGGCAAGGTACGCGAGAGCCGCAAGACAATCGCACTGGGCGAGGGTATCAGCGAGATTTTGCAATCGGCTGACATACTGGACAGCCTGACGGCGGACGTCTTCGAAGAGCTGCTGCTCTAATTCGACGGCCTTTTCTTCGGCGCTGAGGGCCTGGGTCTCGTATTCTTTCAACTCGTCTGTGATGTAGCGCTCTGCGTTTTTGATTGTCTGCTTGCGGACATAATCAGCGGGGACTTTGTCTGCTGCGGAGCGGCTTACCTCTATATAGTAGCCAAAAACTTTATTGTAGCCGATTTTCAGTTTGCCGAGTCCGGTCCGCTCGATTTGCTGCTTCTGATAATTCCGCAGCCAGCTTTGGCCGTCTTTTGAAATTGAGCGGAGGTGGTCAAGCTCTTCTGAAAAGCCGGTCCTTATAACGCCGCCATCGCGAAGATGTGAGGGGCATTGCGGCTCGATAGCAACCTCAAGCAGGTCGGCCAATTCGTCCATACTGTCGCACCGCCCGGCCAATTGCACAAGCAAATCGGCGCTGAATTGCTGCAGAGTCTCCCGCAGCGACGGTATTCGGCGCAGTGTTGTTGCAAGTGCCACCAAATCCCTCGGCGTTGCCCTGAATGTACTGATGCGGGCTGCGATTCGCTCCGGGTCGGCTAATGTAGAAAGCAATTTGCGAATGTCGGCCAGCTTTGTATCCGCCTCTTTAAATTCTTCGACGGCGTCCTGACGCAATTCTATGGCTGAGAGGTCGCAGAGCGGCATACAGAGCCAGTTTTTGAACTTGCGACCACCCATTCCGGTCAGAGTTTCATCGAGACATTCCAGCAGCGAGCCCTTTTGGGTTTCGGTGCGAATGGTCCGCAGTATTTCCAAACTTCGCAGGGTGGCTGGGTCGATTTGCAGGAATTTTTCGCGATTGATTTTTTTAAGACTCTGGATATGGCCGAGCGTGGTCTTTTGCGTTTCGTTGAGGTATTCGATGATGGCACCTGCCGGAGGAATGAGGCCATCATCGCCATCACTGATGCCGAAGCCTTCGAGTGTAGCGGTGCCAAAGTGTTTCAGCAGGCGTTTTCTTGCCTGATATGGGTCGAAGTACCAGGCGGGACGCTCGGTTACAATGGCGCCGGTTAGCTGCTCGACGCCATCGGCAAGTTTCCTTGTCTCGGCTTCAAACAATTCGCCACGTCTGTCGGGTAGCAGACACTCTGCCGGGGACAGCCTCAGCAGCTCATCAAGCAGTTTTCCTTCGGGCAGGTCCTGTACGAAAAAGTGGCCGGTGGAAACATCGACCCAGCTAATAGCGGCCTGGTGTTTTGAGCTGAGACCTACCGCACAGAGAAAGTTGTCCTCTTTGGCGTCCAGCAGGATATCGTCGGTGAGCGTGCCGGGAGTAACGATTCGCACGACGTCACGCTTAACGACACCTTTTGCGGTTTTTGGGTCTTCGACCTGCTCGCAAACGGCGACCCTGTAGCCAGCCTGCAGCATTTTTTTTAGATACCCATCGACGGCGTGATATGGTACGCCGGCCAGAGGGATGGGATTGCTGCCTTTGCTTCGGCTGGTCAGTGTCAGGCCACAGACACGCGAGCAGGTTTTGGCATCTTCGTAGAAGGTCTCGTAGAAATCACCCATGCGAAAAAACAGTATGCAGTCGGGGTATTTCTGCTTGAACTTAGAGAACTGCTTCATCGCAGGCGTAAGTTTTTCATTTGTGGCGGCCATAGTGCAAGATTATACACGAAGCTGACCGTTTAACAACTCCGTTATGATTGAGGCGGCGTGTTGTTTGGACTTGACGTTTTTCAGTTGCTTCAGCAGGTTTTCCTGCCGGCTTGTAAAACAAACAGTCGTATGCAAATCAAAATCGGCGACGCCGGCAAGCTGCTGGATTTTTTCCGTGAGGTTTTCGATACCGGTCTCGAATTTTGCACTTATCTGCACCGTGTTTGCTAAAATCTTCGGCACTTTTCCGATATCGAGCCTGGCTGGCAGGTCGGATTTGTTCAAGACCGTAAGGACCTTCTTGCCGGCGATTTTATCAAGCAGGCGCTCGCCAAGCTGGTCTGTGCTCTGGCTGTTATCCAAGACGAGCAAAACCAGGTCAGCGTTTTCCAAAATCTCGACACTTTTTTGCTGAGATGCTTTTTTAATACGGTCTTGAGGTGTTGCTGCAAGCTCTTCATCCAGACCTGCCGTATCAATCAGCTCTATCGAAAGAGGGCCGATTTTGCATCTGGCAGAAACCCAGTCTCGCGTCGTGCCTTTAATATCTGTAACGATTGCTTTCCGGCGGCCGGCAAGACAATTTAACAACGTGCTTTTGCCGGTGTTCGGCGGGCCTATTATGGCGGCTTTGCAGCCGGTGATAATCAGTTTTGCTGTTTGGCTGTTTGTAAATATCTGGTCAAGCTCGGCTTTAATCTGGTCAATAGATATTGCGTCTATGTTTTTGAGCCATTCGGCAGCTTTCTTACTCAGGCCGTCCTCGATTTGATTTGCGATTATTTTTGTGCCCTCGAGTGTTTTGGCCTTCGGCTGGGTGAGCCTGGCTTCGAGAACGATTGTACTGGGGAGCTTTTGTGCAAGTAGTGTTTTGGCTCGAAGTTCGTCAGCAGTCAGCAGCTTGGCGCCGTGCTGCTGGAGCAGTTGCATTATCATCTCAACGATGAGAGGATTTCCGTGACAGTTTATGGCGAAGGTTTCGGGCCCTTCACAACCGATTGCAACCCGGTCGATAGTCTCGCTGCCATCGACGATTGTGCCGAGCAGGATTTTGCCGGGTTGAAGAATTGGCGGCTTTGTCCCGATGGATTTGAATATGTTTTTTATGACGGCTTCGGCTTTGTCGCCGAAGACTTGTATAGTCGATATTGCGCCGGTTCCTTTGCCGGTCATTACTGCAGCGAAAGCAGCCATAAGTTAGATGACCTGCTCTATTTTTTCTTCGATATATTTTTTGTATGTTAGGACGATGCCTTTTATGACGAGGTTCGGCACATAGGAATCAATAAACTCGCAGTCGTCCTTAATAATTTTCGCTGCTGAGCCGGTAAGTACCGTGTGGGGCCATTTGCCGAGATCCTCGGCGTAACGCCTGATGACCTCCTGCACTGTTGCAACAGCGGAATAATACAGGCCGGACTTAATCGCCTCGGCTGTATTTTTACCATAGGGTATCTTTGGCCTGGTGACCTTTACTTCCGGCAGTTGAGCAGTATGTTCTTTAAGTGCACGTGCACTGATATCAAGACCCGGACAGATGACGCCGCCAAGAAAAATGCCCTTTTCGTCAACGAGGTCGATGGTGACAGCAGTGCCGAAATCTGCAACGGCCACGGCATCTTTTACGACGGCGTAAGCTGCTGCGGCTGAGACCACTCTATCCGTGCCGACCTTTTCCGGCTCATCCACCCAAAGGGTCAGTGGCAGGGGTATATCCTGGCCTATAATGTGCAGCTTTTCGTCGAGATTGTCCTTTACTATTTCCTGGACAAGTTTCGTCCAGGCGGGTTTTACGCTGCAAACAACGATGACGCCGTCGCGTTTTCCTTCTTTAGAGCTTTGGGCAACAGGTATTTTCTCCCAGGCGGACTTGAAAAGTTCAGTCAATTTTGCATGGGACCGGCCCGATACGGACTTGATAAATTCTTCTTCGTCCTTCAAATAAAGGGCTATTGTGATATTCGTATTGCCGATATCTACTGCAATTATGTTCATGATTCGTTACTTGCTGTTAATGGATCACTTGACGAGTTTTCTTCAATATTTTTACCTATTGAACGCTTCACAAAAATCGCACTGCAATACTACGGGCTGTCAAGTTTATTGAAGCAAGGACTTGATAACACGCAGGAAATTCTCTGTAACCCGAATAGCTCTTTCTGCATCTTGCTGTGACACGTGGACTGTAACTCCATAATCACCTACATTGCGTAATTCAAAGAGCCAGTTCAACTCCTTGCCCTGTTCCTTATCCAACTTGCCGGTCTTAACCAGCCGCTGATGTATCGAAGCAATAACCCCGCTATGCCTGCTGAATTCCAGCCCTTCATTTAGCAGTGCGGCGGTTGCGGCATAAAACGCCGCATAATACGAGCGGGAGGCCACAAAGTCATAGAAGCCACTCGCTGCCAGCTCTTTGGCAGCTTGAATAGACTGCTCTGCCCGCTCAAGATTGGCTGCTATTTCTTGCTCATATTCAGGCATCACAGCAATATCCCTTCTCGCTTTGCGTTCCGGTAGAGCTGAATGCTGCCATCCTCAAACTCATCGAGAGGAGCAGGCTTAGCCGAAATGAGCTGGTCTGTCTCAAGCTGAATGGGATATAGCAGATCTATAATTCGGCGCAGTTCCTGGAAATAATCAAATGGCTTTGTCAGCAAAATGAGCAAGTCAATGTCACTTGCTAAAAGGGCTTGGTCGCGTGCCACAGAACCGTATAAAACCATGCCCTTGAACTGTGAACCATAATGACTTTCAAGAGCGGTTCGACACTTCTGCACTATTTCCGTTATTG
>DATLBB010000236.1:0-9780 GCA_035527155.1 Sedimentisphaerales bacterium | reverse complement strand
CTGTTACCGGACGCTTAGAGCCTATCCAAATAACCCGCTCTATTGCGGCCGGCTGCAAAGCCCGATGCCTGTGTTGTCAGCCAAAAACGTTCTCAACGTGGAGAAAACCACGCCTCCGAGCCTTTTTGGCCTGCCGCCTTGGCCTCAAACTTTTCGCTCGGCCTCATAACGACCCGGTTATTCGGATAAGCTCTTATTGCCCGATGCCGTTTCGGACAATTCCGGTGATTTTAATAAATGGCTCCTGCCCCCTTTCATTGCGGAAAAAGCGGCCAACGTACATCAAAATGCCCATTATCCACAAAATAAGGCAATATTGCACTAAACTGCTCTTATCAGCATTATAACCGGGCTGTTTGCGACAGCTTTGGAGAAATCGACTTATGACAGTTTCCCTTAAAAAAACAGCTTGCATATTTGCACCAATCAATATATAATTGAATGAGGGAATATTTTATGGGGCGAAAGGAGGCTGCTCCCATTGACGACAAGGGAATAAAAATTATGAGATATGGAACTGAAAAACGATGGTTACTGCCGGCGCTGATTGTTCCGGGTGTTCTAATTGTGCTTTTTATAGGCAGCAAATTAGACCCTCCGGCGACTGCCCAGGCAGAGCTGCAAACCGGCACAGACAGCGGGATTTTAGTGGTTCCAGTCCAGATCGGACGCGAAAGCTACGGGCTTGCGATGGTCGATACGGTGGGCCAGACACTATGGATATACGAGCTGAACAACCGTGGACCCGCCCACAGCCGGCTGAATCTATTAGCAGCACGAAGCTGGCGATACGATAGACTGCTGCAGCAGTACAACACCGCTGAGCCGAAACCCGAACAGGTAAAGATGCTGCTGGAAAATTTAGGCCAAATGCAAAAAACGCCGAAGAAGGAAGTGCAGGAGGTCCCAGATATGGACATTCTGGAAATAGCAGAGCCCGAGGGCAGAGATTCTGGTGGTTAGCTGGCCCCTGTTTCACCAGTCGGGTGCAAATCTACCGATTTGCGATAGATTGCAAAATGAGGACCCGGTGAAAAAGTAAAGATTCTTAAGTTTTTGGCGAAAGCTAAAAAGGTACGTGAGCCCAGCTTGTTGGCTTGTGGGAGAATAAAAAACTATGTCTGCTATGTTCTATTCATTAAAGGAAGTTGCTGAGAAACTCAGTAAAACAGAGGAAGAAGTAAGAGAATTAGCCAAGCAGGGCAGGTTGCGCGAGTTCCGGGAGGGCCCGAATTCGCTGTTCAAGGCCGAGGATGTCGAAGCTTTGATGTCCGACACAAGTATTATGCCATCCAAAGAACCTCCTGTCCCGTTAGAACAGAAACCTCAAGAGGATGAGATTTCATTAACCCCGGAGCCGGCTGTAACACCGGAGCCAACCGAGACTCCCCCACCACATCCGACTGAGACGCCGGAACCACCTGAGACGCCACTACTGTCTGATAGACTGGGGCTAATTGAGACACCCCATCCGACTGATAGTCGGGAGCTAATTGAGACTCCGGCACCATCCGAGACACCTATGCTGGATGATAGTCTGTGGCTGATTGAGACTCCGGAGCCGGATGTTACTCCGCAGCCAACCGCGGCACCACCGCCGGATGATAGTCTGGGATTAATTGAGACGCCGAAGCCGGATGTCACTCCAGAGCCAACCGCGGCACAACTGCCGGATGATAGTCTGGGGCTAATTGAGACTCCGGCACCATCCGAGACACCTATGCCGGATGATAGTCTCGGGCTGATTGAGACTCCGGAGCAAACTGGGACACCGGAGCTAAGCGATACGCCGGAACCAGCCGAACTATCGGGCCTCGGCGATACGCCAGAACCTGCCGAACTGTCGGACCTAAGCAAGACGCCGGTGGAAGAAAGCGACCTGAGCGCCGCGGACACTGCCATAGCAGGCTCAGGAATCGACGTCCTCGATGAAACGGGCAGCCGTGCGCAGACAACAGATGATACGGTAATAGAGGCCAAGGACACAACGTCTGAAACATCATTGAGAGAGATTGAAGAAGATGTGAACCTCGATAGTTTCGGCAGTGGCTCGGGTCTGCTGGATCTTTCGCTGCAGGCAGATGATACTTCATTAGGCGGCATTCTTGACGAGATTTATGCGCCTGAGGCCGGCGAAGGCCAGCCGCCTGCCGAAGCTGGGTCAGCAGTGGAAGTGGCCGCTGAGGCCGAGCAAATCCTGCCGGCAGAGGAGCTTGCCGCCCCGGAACTGGTCCCCATGGTACCGGCAATAGCTCAAGCGTATGCCGAGCCGGAGCCCGATACGGTAAGCAAAGCACTCGGATATATGCTGATTTTGCCCTTGTTGGCCATCGTCTACACAGCGATTGTGGCGGTAACAGGTTTCAGCAATATTATGCCTGCAATTCTCGAAAAGGTTCAGTATTTCATCTGGTACATTACTGGTACCGCTGTTGTTGTTGCGTTCGTGATAGTCGGAGCGGCTTTCATGCTCAGCGGCGACAAAAGCGCTAAACCAGCCAAAGTCAAAAAGGAAAAGCCCCCAAAAGCAAAGAAAGCCAAAAAGCCAAAGAAACCCAAATAAGCAAAGAAAGGCAAAGGAGCCCCTCCGCCGGAAGAGGGCGCCGCCGCTTAGAAAATATCTCAAAACTATCACTCCTTCGGCAGGCTATGGACAGGCTTCGGGCCTTTCGCTTCGCTCAGGACAAACTCCGTGAAGGCCCTGGTTGTCTTCCTCTCGGCCCTTTTTGAGCAGTTATTTTGGCCCCCCTGCCTGGTTTTTTTAGCAGCAGAAAAAGCCCACAATAAGCATTCCAGGCCCCTTATGCCCACTGGGATAGCGCCCTCTGATTTTCTTCGGACATTATTCATTCAACTATTGACAAAATAAGGCTTTAAGTGTATGATAATATGTTAGAGTTTTGTTGCGAAATGCCCTTTTTTGAAAAGGCACTGCTATGGACTCTCCAAAAGAAAGACCGTCCTGGGAATTCAGTTGGCGTTTCATCGTCATTTACGCCATTTTAATGCTTGTGGTCATAATTCTTGTAGTGGTCACGTTCTTGACCGACCTTTTCGAGACGCCCGAAGAAGGACAAATCCCACCCATCGTATGGCTCCTCCTCGCCGGCGTATTTCTAATTGCGATTATAACAACTCTCTCAAATATAATCAAAATATTTGACGCAATTCAGGACAATAGGACAAAGCTGGAAGTAATGACCGAGGCCCTGAAAAAGAACCAGGCGGCACTGACGGAAATCAGTCGAAGTACCCATCTCAGCGATGCAGCGAAAGCAATTATATTCCGCGATGCCGACAGACAGGCTCTTAGAGAAGCCGTTCTTGATAAGCTCCAAGAGATGGATATTGATACCGCCTACGAAATAATTGATGAGCTTACTAACCGTGCAGGATATAAAGAGCTGGCTGAGCAGTTACGGGCCGAGGCGGATCAACAACGCGGTGCAACCGAGGCCGAGAGGATGAATGGGGCCGTAGCCTATATCAAAATGTTATTTGAGAACTATGAGTGGGCCAAGGCAAGCGCCCATATTGAGAAATTAATCAGTGCCTATCCCGACTCCGAAGAAGCAAAAGCGATGCGAAAAACTCTGATTGCCAAAAAGGAAGAACACAAAAGAGTATTGCTGAACGCATGGGATGATGCCGTACAACGCCGGGCCACAGACCGCAGCCTCGAGATTCTAAAGGAGCTCGACCTTTACCTGACACCTGAGGAAGCTTTGGCGCTGCAGGAAGCGGCAAAGAATGTATTCAAAGACAAGCTGCACAACCTCGGTGTCCAATTCTCCCTCGCCGTCTCCGGCGAGCAATGGGACAAAGCGATTCAGATAGGCCGGGAAATCATTCACGATTTTCCAAACAGCAGAATATCTGCCGAAATCCACGAAAGAATGGATGTCTTGAAGCAAAAATCGAATTCAAGTGCCGGTAAACAGGTACTTTAGCTTGCTGTCACTATGGGGTGACCATAGTTTGGGATGCGTCGGAAACAGGTCCTTTTATCTTATTGAAAATCGAACAGGGATTGGGTCTTAATCATTGTTACCTGTTCCGGATAAGCTGCAAAAGTGTGGATATGCAGCTCATTTCGTCTTGCCTCGAAGTCGATATAGCAGAACGGCTGCAGCCGCCCGATTTGTAATTCCGGGAACTTGACGAACACACCACGGTTACGGGCGAAACGCTCAAGGTCAATATGGCTCTGACGATACAAATTCGGACTCATCTTCTCGACCTGAAAATCCGTCAGATAACTTAGTCCCTGGCTCAAAGTGCATTTGTGAGAGCGCGGACCACGGAATTGAAAACGCTCAATCAAACCGCGAGAAGGCAGCATCTGGCCGGGAGCGCTTACAACCTCAGCCAGGCACGCATCCGCGGTAAAAACGCTGACAACATGAGTGCAGCCGGTTACCCAGATAATCGCCTCGTATTTGGAGGTCTTGATTCGCCGATTGGCATAAATCTGGAAAAGCTCCGGATGCAGAGGTCTTTGAAAAAGACTGAATGTCAATTCTTTAATGGCCACATTGATTTGCGGTAATTCCATAATCCACGTATCCCAAAACAAAAGAATAACTTATATTGTTGACGTTATTATACACAATTAGCACATCTTTTTCAAGGACAATATCAGTATTGATAAGGCCGATTCTTGCGCTTATAGGACGATTATTTTGCAACCTCTGCGGATTAAATGACTAACAGCGATGAAGTTTTGTGAAAAAAAAATTAAAAACGCAGCCGCACCGACTAATTTACGCTGCTAAAGAAAGCTGCATTGATAATCGTTGCAATAATATCGTAAAAAGCGTGAGTCCCCGCCGTAATTCCAAAACCACGAATCGCAAAAAGAACGGCAAAATAAACACCCGCAATCGTCCGAAATCCAAACTCAGTCCAGTTAAAGGCGGCGCTTAGTGCCAATTGCCCGTTCACAAAAACTATATGATGATGTGCACTAAACAAGCCCGCCGAAACAAGTACCGAGAGGACAATCGAGCTTTTGCGACTAAGTCCCAAAACGTCCTGGAACAACAGCATTAAAACGCATATCAAAATCAAACGAAAAACAAGTTCTTCATAAATGCCCGCTCCAATACCGGTAACAATGCTCGCCAGCAGAGATTCACTTTTTACCTCACTGCCGCCTGTCTCCGTCGCCGCCGACGGCAAACTTTTTTCTGCAACCGAAGAACAGCTCAGCACCGCTCTGTCGTATTGTGTATTGTGAATTTCGAATCTCGAATCACGCATCACAAACGCCTGTCCCGAGCGTAGCCGAAGGGACGCCCGATGAAATCGCCTCACACTGCTGCTCAATTGGCCAATATCATCTTGTGGCTGGGGCGGACTGTTCAAAAACAAGCTCAATACAATCAACGGCACTGCAAGCAGAATGCACTCGATGGCCATCGGCGAGATATCACCAAAACCAAATCGCCAGCGTTTGCGTGACGCTAATTGCAGCCCTGCCAAAATTATTACAACCGCCAAAGGAGGCGCTACCCACGCCACCTTGCCGCTGGAACCAAGATATTCAAGCAAATTCTGAAGCCAGACAAACGCCACAACTCGAACCTGAGATTGGTTCAGAACGTCGGTATTGAGCAAAATCGTTCCCACCTCGTAGAAGACAATAAACGGCAGCAGGAAAACTATAGCGTAAATCGGCCGAGACGTACGTTCAAGATATGAGTTTCGTGCAAAATTAAGCAATTGGCTCGAGCTGTGCCTGTGTTTGTCTTTCATCCGGTTAGTTCTTCTCTGTCTCATAACTTCTTTGGGCTTTCGTCCCTAAATACAAAAAAATTTGTTGACTGGGTCGCTTAAATTTCAGAGAGTTTACTTTAAATAAATCGAAATTACAATAGTTAAACAAAGCGGCTTTTTCACAAGGAAAATTTCCGCAATGATAAGCAAACAGTTGACCGAAATTTACGATCTCCTCTTCGACCGCTTTGGCCCCCAGCACTGGTGGCCCGGCCAAACCCAATTCGAGATAATCACAGGCGCCATACTGACCCAGAATACAAACTGGACCAATGTCGAAAAAGCAATAACAAATCTAAAGTCCGCCGACCGTTTGACCCCGGAAAAACTCCACTATCTTGACGTCTCACAGCTTGCCGAGCTTATCCGGCCGGCCGGCTATTACAATATCAAAGCAAAACGGCTAAAAAACTTCATAGACTGGCTCTTCGAAAATTACGAAGGCCAATTAACAAACCTTGAAACCGTTGATACTGAACAATTAAGAGCCGAACTTTTAGCGATAAAGGGCGTTGGCCGTGAAACCGCCGATTCGATTTTACTTTACGCCTTCGAGAGACCCATTTTCGTCGTCGACGCCTACACCGCTCGGATTGCTTTCCGTCACCGGCTAATCGAGCCCGACGCCGGGTACGAGCAGTTACGCAAATTGTTCCAGTCGAATGTGCCGCAGGACGTTCAGCTTTTCAATGAGTACCACGCTTTATTGGTAAGAGCCGGCAAAGAATTCTGTAAACCCAAAGCCAAATGTCCCGGCTGCCCACTTGAAGAATTGCCCCACTCTCTCGACACTGAATATTTCTAATCCCCAGCGTCGCATCTTCGTCATTCCCGCGCGACAGTATCACCCATTCCCTGCCAGGCTCCGCTTCATACAGACGTAACGCAAAACCAATAAAAATGTCCCCCAGCCCAGGACCAGCAGGGCTATAATAGAAATATTTATCATGGTATGCAACTGCTTACGCCAGACGATTCCTGTAAACCCCATAAGGTAGATTAACGGTATAAGTGACGAAATCATATAAATTGGCCTTCTGTAAAAAATCAACCCGATAACAAAAGCAAAAGGTGTAATCAGCAAAGGGACAAAAATATATTTTACACTTATGGCGTGATAGGCAAAGGTGACTCCTCGCAATGTGAATTCCGGTATGACTATCTCTAACAGCATAGATAAAGCCGCCATGACTACACCCCAAACGCTAATCAGCACTGTCGCCATAGCGACCACCGTTATTGCACCGACAAACCTTTCTCTTCGGCCCCCTGAAATCAGCATACTTGAGTGCACCGGCAGCCGCATATTCATCACGATCATCGCCGATATAAAGGAAAATATAAATATTGCCCCCACTCCCATATAACCAAGGACTAATACAAACAGAATTACACTTGACAATATACTCTTCCACTGTAATACCGGCACCACTGAAGCCGCGTATAACCCGCCCCATACATATCGTCCCGCACTGACATAGTCATGCCTGTTCATTCGGCCGAGAAAAAATCTATCCGTTCGCGGGCTCGTGTATTTTTTCAATTTTTCCCACTTTCCGGCCATTCTAATCCGACTGATTCTTTTCATCTTGGCTGGATTCCAGACATCGAAGAAACCAGCCCACGGCACATTGCAGTAACGTCGCGCCCGGTCCTCATCGCCTAACCAGAACCACATAACACAACTGGTCAAAATTCCCACCGGAATAACCACAAGGGGATTTTCAACAATCACTCGTTCCAAAACCGTATGCAGGTCAAAAAACTGTCCTGCGACAATAATCAACGGCAGAAATCCTATGAAAGCCACCGAAATCCTGGAGGTAAATGCAAGTCCAGCACCAAGCAAATAAGAAATCAGGCCCGCAAAAAAAGCTGAGCAAACCACGAGAACCAATTGCCCCGTATTCAAAGAGGGATACACAAAAAACAGCAGCGACCCTAAAAGGTTAAACACTATTCCCACACAAAATACAAATTTCCTTACCATCTTCCGGTGGCCGGGCAGACAATAGGAAAACGGCTTGGACATGACCTCTAACGGCAACACAGCAAACAAAAGCCCAACAACAAACGCCAACACAATTAATCCTATAAAGCGTCCATGCCCCGGTTCCTGGCCCTTAAACAACACTGCGATACCTCCAAGCGCAAAAAGTATCACAATCACATAAACCAGCCAGAGACCACGACGCTGATAAAGATGTTTCAAATTGACGGTTAAGATACTCATTTTTACACTCCGGTAATGTGTTCTTTTTCCACCTTTTTAACTGACAACAATCTTGTATATCTCTTCCAGCGGCAGCGTTTCAATCTCGACCCAGCAATTCAGACTTTTTGCCTGCTCCTGCAACTTCTCTCGCGGGCAGTCCTGCACAGTCAGTATCGCCTGCCCGTCGCTCCGCTTACAGTGCAAGATGTTTTCAAACGGCAATTCGACCGGCAGCTCTCCCCCCAAAGCGCTGATACGAACCTGGCAAAATCGCTCGCGCAATTCGTCAAAGCTGCAATCCAGCAGGATGTGCCCTTCCTTCATTATCACCGCGTGATCGATTACCTTCTCAACGTCGCTTAGAATATGCGATGAAATGATAATTGTGCGGTTCTCAGCCTGGATAATCTGCAGCAGCAAATCCAGGAACTGCGCGCGTGCCACCGGGTCCAGCGCCGCCGCCGGCTCATCCAGTATCAGCAGCTCCGGCTCAAATCCTATTGCTATAAGTATCGACAGTCTCTGTCTCTGCCCGGGCGACAAAGAACCGACACGCACCTTGGTTGAAATCTCGAAGTCTTTGATGTACTTTTCTTCAAGCTCATGGTTCCAGTTGGGATAATAGGTACTGACATAACGGATAAACTGCCCGACTGTCATCCAGTCAAGAAGCTCACCTTCCTGGTGGACGTACCCTATCCGCCCGAGTTCGGCCGGCCCCAGATTCTGCGCCTCACACCCGAAGGTAACACACTGGCCTTCATCTTCCAGGTACAGTCCGATGATGTTTCGCAGTAATGTGCTTTTGCCGGCCCCGTTGGCTCCCAACAGTCCTATTATCCTGCCGGGATATATTTGAAGGTCGATATCATCAAGGGCCTTTATCTTTCCGAATCGTTTGCACACCTTGCGCATCTCCACAATTGGTTCTTCGTTATTCATTAGAGTGACTCCTCGTTCTTGAATCGTATTTCCTATATAACCTGGCCAGCATTTCCCCGGCCTTTTCTTCAGGTATCCCCAACTGCACCGCCGTCACCGCCGCCTTTCTCAGAATCTCTTCCAGAAGCCTGGCCCTGGTATGTGCCTTCTTGTCCTTACGCAGTCTCGCTGCGAACAACCCGACACCCCGGCGTCTTTCAACCAGCCCTTCAACCTCAAGCAGGGCGTACGCCTTGCTGATGGTCATTGGATTGACCCGCAGTTGCGCCGCAAGCTCACGCACCGACATCAACTGCTCTCCTTCGGCCAGCTGCCCTGCCATAATCTGCTGACGAATCTGTTCGATTACCTGCCGGTAAATCGGAACTCCGCTGTGATGGTCTATTTCCAGTAACATATCGTTTTGTCCTTACTCTGTATTACTGTATTAGCTACTTAATACAGTATACAACAGCGACAACCCCCGTGCAAGAAAAAAATAAAATTTTTCAAAAAAATTTGAGAAAATTAACGCTCCCGCCCGAAAACGCCTAATTCTTTTATAACAAAAGACTTATAAACTCAGAAAATAGCTGCACGGACACGCCTCTTGACGAACGCCGGTTTATAGTGGAGAATCTCAGATGGCAAACGAAGGTTATAGGTGCACATAAAATCGGAATTCTAATTGAAGGGTGATATATCATGCTGAAAAAAACGCTTTGCTTAGTGCTGTTGTTAGCTTGCCGGATTGTTTCTGGTCAAACCAGCGATTATTTCAACACTCCTTATGGCAAGCTGCTTCCAGGTTCCACTAACAAAGTCTCTTTGTGGTGGGCCTCATCCGGCTGGAAAATAAGCCCGGA
>DATLBB010000235.1:0-4442 GCA_035527155.1 Sedimentisphaerales bacterium | reverse complement strand
ATATAGTAATTAACGAGATGGACGTGGACGAGTCGGACTCGATAGAGCTGTTCAATCCCACAGGCTCGCCGGTTAATTTGACCGGATGGAGCGTGATTTGTAACCGTCCTGGTCAAGGCACTACGCTAACGCTGCCTGTGTTTACGCTTGGGCCCGGCGCGTATGTCATGCTGCACGAGGATTCCGGAATGAGCACATCCACTGATCTTTACTTGGACCAGAATATCTCGTGGCATAGCGAAGCTTCAGGCAGTTGTGCCTTAGTGGACGCAGCAGGGGTAGGGATTGATTTCGTTCGCTTCTCTGACCGAACGGGCAGTGAGCATTCCAGTGACCTGCCTCCGCTGGGAACTAACTGGACGGGAAATGACCCGATGGCACCATGGGATGAGGACTTCTACAGCCTCGGCCGCGACGGTGTGAGCACCGATACCGACAATGGAAACGACTGGGAGAATACCTCCGGTATCGACGCGGATGGTAAAACACCGGGCGGGGCAAATGTCGGTGGTGTAATTCCGCCTCCTCCTCCGCCTCCGCCTGGGCCTCCACCTCTGTCACCATCTTCTATACCACCTTATCCGTCTGCTGTGATGGAGATTGTCAACGACCGCGACCTCGGTTATGAGCTTGCTCCTGCAGTGCCGGGGCCGGGCGAGGACGAACTGCCGGCCGGCTTGTCAATTCGCGAAGGTATGTTGGTTGAGAGCCAGGGACAGGATGAAGGAACGACAACAGTGTTTCGGGATAGTGTTTCATCTTCACCGCTGGCAACAGGTGCGACACTGATAAACTTTGACGACGTTAGCGCGCCTTGCGGGTTTAGGGACACAGTTCGGTTGACCAACGAGTACGCCGCGTTGGGCATTGTTTTTGAAGGCCCTGGCGGCAACGACGGTGGCGCCATTGTGGATGAATGTGGTAGTTGGAGCGTATCGGGTCATTCGAGCCCTAATTTCTTCGCATTCAATAGTCACGCTGAGTTGAGCGATGGTGGTATTCCTCGGGGCCCGGAGACAATGCATTTTAACCCGCGAGTGGATCAAGTTCAGGCGCTCGTAGGCTCGAATTCGGGTGCCGGGAACATAGTAACAATGGAGGCTTATAACGATAACGGCTTCCTGGTCGATAGTGCGACAGTAACACTTGCATCGATGATGCGTTCTATTTCTGTCTCAGGCGGGGGAATCAGACAAGTAGTAGTATGGGCAATCAGTTCAGTTCATTTTGTTCTTGATGATTTGCAGTTTTCACCGGAAGGCCATAGTGAGGATTATCCGGTAATCTACGACGTCTACTTCGGCACAGACTGCAATAACCTCGAACTGATATGTCAGGATGTGAACGAACCGAACTGCGACCCGACTCCAGAGCTGAATCAGACGCTCAGTCACAACACCACCTATTACTGGCAGGTCGTGGCGAAGAACGAATGTGGCCAGACCGAAGGCCCCTGCTGGTCCTTCACTACCGAGAGAGCCCCGAATGAGAGCCCCTGGGCCTGCATCGTCGGCTTCAATGATCAGAGGTTCGAGTGTGCAGGGCCATCCGGTACGACGGTTACGCTCGACGGTTCCTGCTCAATTGATGTCGACTCTACGCCCGGTACAAATGATGACATAGTCGAATTCAACTGGTATGAAGTCGATTGTGCTGATTTGAACAGCATAATCTTCCTCGCAAGCGGCGAGATTATAAACTACATATTCGGGGTTGGCGAACACGCCGTCATTGTCGAGGTAATCGATAAAGCCGGTGCTTCGGACACCGAGGACGTAACAATCGCTGTTGAGGATTCCACACCACCGGTCATCACTTGTCCGCCGGACATAACGCTTGAGTGTCCAGCCGACACAAATGTGTCAGCCACTGGTTCCGCCGCCGCATCCGATACATGTGGCAGTGTGACAGTCGGACACAGCGATACGTGGGAGCCGGCCTGTGGCAATACAGGCACGCTCACGCGCACCTGGACGGCCATCGACGACTGTGGTAACAGCTCAAGCTGCGCCCAGACAATCACGGTCATCGATACCACACCACCGACTATAAATACCCTCTCTGTCACTCCAGGTGTTCTCTGGCCGCCAAGCCACAAGATGGTCGAGGTCGACGTTACCGCCGACTTCCACGACCTCTCTGACCCGGAGCCGGTTTGCCGCATCGTGAACGTCACCAGCAACGAGCCTGTCAACAGTATCGGCGATGGCAGCACAGAACCCGATTGGGAAATCACCGGCGACTTGACCGTCAGCTTGCGGGCTGAGTCCGCGGGTACCGGGACCGGACGCCTCTACACACTTCACATTGAATGTACTGACACCTGTGGTAATATCGCAACTGCAACTGTAGAAGTAACCGTCCCGCACGACAAACGAAAACCAGCCAGCTAACGAAGAAGGGCTGGTGGGCTTTGAGCCCACCAGCCCTTTTCATTTTGCCTTTTGAGGAGCGCACTGTGCGTACCAATGTCTTTTCGTAAAATTTCTCAGAATCGAGGCAATAGAATCACATCCTTTTCACCGCTCCTCGCCACCTGTTTTTCACGAAATGCCTAATATTGATTTGAAATAACTTTTTATCCAGCCCCAGTGCAGAATGATATGCAAGGCCATCAAAGTCACAAAAAGAAGTGCCAGATAGAAATGGATGTCACCCCATTCGTGGCGACTCATCGACCACAGCTCTTTTATCTGCACTCTGTCACCGCCGCCGTGCAGCATACGACCACGTCCACCGGTGCCGGGAGGCAGAATGTACTTCATAATAAAGCCCGTTAAAGCCAGGCACACCAGATTGATAAAGCTGACCAAATCAACAACAAAATTTAACGTTCCGCGTTTCATCATATCCAACAAGGACGACCTGTAAAATCCTGCCGGTCTTCAATGTTATCAGAAAACACATTTTCGCATAGCTTTCGTTGAAGGTCAACCCCGTTAGAAATTCTACAACGCAGGTAATAATATGATACGCACCGTTAGAAGTCCTGTTATTAGCGGGATAAACGTTTAAGCGTTTCACATCTAACGGGGTACAAAAAGAGCAAATTTCTAACGGGGTAAAGCAAAATCGTGTTAAAAATGGTTGTTTTGGCGCAAAGCCTACTGCCGATACTATATAAAAAGGCAGAAGAAAAATTTATTAATAGTGGTCTGTAACAGGACAAGTGCGTGGTGGTTACTGGAAGTTGCTCCGAGCCATCCCCAAAGCCTTCGGCTTTTAGGCTGCCACCCAACCGTGGAAAGACAACTTACAGATTCAAGCTTGACAGACTACTAGTCAAGTTGAGTAAGAATCGATTAGTAAGGGGACAAGAATATGACGGTCTCAGCATTAACAAAATTGTTAGCTTCGGGCGACTGGTGGGCAAGGACCATCAGTTACGAAATCATCAAAGGCAATGCGATTTGGCGTTTCGCTCTCGTTTTACTTATGATTCTGGTAACAATGGCACTGGGGCGGATAATGCAGTACGGCATTGAGTCGTACGCCCGGCGCAGAGAAGAAAAGAGAGGCGTCAGTGTTGTAACATTGTTTCTGAAATGTCTGAGTAAGCCGCTCTATGTGGCAATATTCGCACTTGGGCTGTTTGTGTGCAAGCTGTTTTTGTATTTCGACGACCAGGGGGGCATCCGCACAGCTATCGGAACAGGCTGGATAAGGATAGCCAAAAGTGTTGGAGCAATTGCCCTTGCGTATGGGCTTTTTCGGCTGGTGGATGTAATTGAATACTATCTGAACCGCTGGGCGGCCAAGACGGCAACAAAGCTGGACGATATGCTTGTGCCGGTAATACGCAAGTCGCTACGTATAACCGTTGCTATTATCGCGACACTTTTCATCGCTGAAACTATCCTTGGGGCCGGCCAGATTAAGACAATTCTATTGAGTGCCGGTGTTGGCGGTATTGCCATTGCCCTCGCAGCCAAGGACACGATAGCCAATTTCTTCGGCTCTGTAACAATCTTTGCAGACAGGCCCTTTCAAATCGACGAGCTTGTAAAGATAGGCGAGCACCTTGGGCCGGTTGAGGAAGTCGGATTTAGAAGCACAAAAATCCGCACGCTCCAGGGACATCTCGTAACCGTACCCAACAGTGTAATTGTAAACTCCGCTGTGGAAAACATAGGAAGACGCCCCTTTATTCGCAGGACATCTAATATCACTATAACTTATGACTCCGGCCGGCAAGGAGCAAAACGAGCAGTCGAGATTATTAAAGAAGTTCTTTCCGGGATCCCGGAGATAAATACCGACCCCGAAAAGCCGCCACGGGTCTATTTCAGCGACTTCAACGATTGGGCCCTCAACATTTATATGAGATATTGGGTCAAGCCGCCCGACTACTGGCTGTATCACGAGGTCAACGAACGCGTCAACCTCGAGATTATGAAGCGATTTGAAGCCGAGCAAATCGAGTTTGCATTCCCCAGCCAGAC
>DATLBB010000234.1:0-4725 GCA_035527155.1 Sedimentisphaerales bacterium | reverse complement strand
AGCCCAGTGCCCAGCAGCAGAGCGTGTGGGAGAATTCTGCCCGGGTTCTTTACCTCACCGGCCAGATAACTGGCAGCGTTCCAGCCGCTGTAGGCAAACATGACGTAGAACAACTGCGTAGCCGCGGTGCCAAGTTTGACTTCTCGTATCGCTTGTCCCTGTGCAAAGTTTGCCAATCGCCCTTCACCAAACAGAAAGGCCAGCACCACAAGGGCCACAAACAGACCGAGCTTAAGAATCGTGGTGAGATTCTGTGTCCATGCAGACTGACGGTGACCAATAAGATTGGGTAAGGTGACCGCGACGATAATGGCCGCGGCCGTGACCTGCACAAGGTGGCCTGTTTCTTTCCCAACTAATCCAAACGGCGTCAAAAGATATCGAGCCGCGATATAGCTGGCAACAGCCAGCGGCGCCGAAAAGCCGAGAAAAAAAGACGTCCAACCGGAGAGAAAGGCGGGCATCGGGCCGTACGCTTCGCGAAGGTAAACATACTCCCCGCCTGCCCGGGGCAAAGCGGCTGCCAACTCCGCCACGCAAAGAGCACCACACAAGGCAAGCAGACCGCCAAGAATCCAGAGCCCAAATATGGCGAAGTAGTTGTTTAGCGAAACCATCATGTACCCGGGCGAGACCAGAATCCCTGCCCCGACCATGCTGGCGATTACGACGTAGGTCGCAGTCGATAGACCGAATCCTCGTTTCAGTTCTTCCTCTGGCATTCCCATTGTCCTTCAGCCTTTAAGAAAAATTAGCGAAAGCCAAGATATATACCCATTTATTGCGTCCATGTCTATATTATTCAACAGGCTGAAAGCTCTTTTTTGCCGTAGAACTACCCATACCCCAATTTTTTGCAGGCTTATACCCGTTCAACCGGCTCAATGTCCCCTATGCAGGCCAAAAGGCAAAAGTTGTCACGGCCTAATATCAGATTACTCAATTACCAAAACTACCACCGACTTGGAAGGCAGCGTTGCCGTTAAAATATCACCTTTTAGCTTGAAGTCATAAAAAGCGGCGGTTCTGATTGCTTCCGGCTTATCAAAAGTATTGTGCGCAGTCATAGCATCAGCGGTTAATACACGACCGGAGGCGTTTTGACCCCTGGCTCCAGGAAATTTGCAAATAAGCTCGGCGGAGTTCTTGGGGTCCAGATTGCAGAGCGATATATGAATTTTGCCTGATTTGTCCCTGGATGCCGAAACATTGAGTGCCGGGATTTTTTCGTTTCCAAATTGATAATCACCGCACTTAAGCTCAACAGGCAGCAAGGTGGCATCATGATGAACCTTGTACATATTAAAGACATGATACGTCGGCGTCAGAATCATTTTCTCGTCTTTAGTAAGAATCATCGCCTGCAGGACATTGACTGTCTGAGCGATATTAGCCATCTTTACCCGTTCACAGTGATTGTTGAAAATGTTGAGGGTAATTGCTGCCACAAGCGCATCACGCAGCGAGTTCTGCTGGTAGAGAAATCCCGGATTTGTTCCCGGCTCGACCTTATGCCAGGCACCCCATTCGTCCACGAGCATTCCCACTCGTTTCCTCGGGTCGTACTGATCCATAATGGCGGAATGCTTGGCAAGAAGCTCCTCCATATAGAGCGCCCTTTTGAGCTGTGCGAACCAGTCTTCTTCGTCAAACCGGGTCGCTGAACGGCTCTTCTTGCCCGAACCACAATAATAATGGGGAGCAAAACCGTTCATGTGCCTGCCTGCTTCGCGCATCAGTACCTCGGTCCAGTGGTAATTTGCACCGCTGGGTCCGCACCCTATCTTGTAAAGACGGTTGTCGCCGAAATTGCGCAGGTATGTACTGTAACGGCGGTAGAGGTCAGCGTAATACTCCGGCCGCATACGGCCGCCGCAGCCCCAGTTTTCGTTGCCAACGCCCCAGTATTTTACCTTCCACGGTTTTTGGCGTCCGTTTTCGCGGCGCAGGTCGGCCATTGGGCTCTTACCATCAAATGTTATGTACTCCACCCACTCCTGCATCTCCAGAATCGTGCCGCTGCCCACATTGCCGCAGATGTATGGCTCGCAGCCTAACTGTTCACACAAATCAAGGAACTCGTGGGTACCAAAATGGTTGTTTTCGGTAACTTTCCCCCAATGAGTATTGACCATGCTGGGACGTTTTTCACGGGGACCTATGCCGTCTTTCCAGTGGTACTCATCGGCGAAGCAGCCGCCCGGCCAGCGCAGCACCGGTATCTTAATTCGTCTCAGCGCCTCGACCACATCATTGCGAATACCACGGGTATTGGGGATTGGGGAATCCTCACCGACCCAAAAACCGCCATAGATGCATCTACCCAGGTGCTCTGAGAAGTGGCCGTAAATGTTTCTGTTGATTTTCTCCTTGCCTTCATCTGCGCGAATGACCAACTCGTTGGGTTTGGCTTTGGCCTCACCAGCGGCAGATACCGACACGACCCCTGCAAGCAATACTATTGATGCTCCCAAGAGGGATGCCTCCTGGCAAAGGGCAACGGCTCTCCTGGTAGCTACCATTTCAACAAACCATTTTGCCAACTTAGTGAATTTCATCCTTCCATCCTTTCCATAATCTGTTTAGAACTATTGTTTGTTGACTTTTCCCATCATATTCACTTAGCTACACAGCTAAAGACTTTTTTCAGAACTGTCCCTTGAATTTGTCTGCATTTTTCTTCGTGATGGGAGGGCATTCAACCGGATAGGACTTTTCAAGCTTTTCACCATCAAGATACCTGACGGCAAGTCGAATCGCGCTACGGCCTTCCTCCTCAGGCTGCTGGTAGCTGGTTCCCGTTACCAGCCCCTCTTTTATCGCCTCGAGCATTTCCTGGCTGCCACCCATGCCCACAACTTTAATGTCCGTACGTCCGGCTTTTTTGCACACCTGGGCTGCTGCGATGGCGAAATTGTCTCCGTGGGCGTAGATGCCGGCTAGGTTGGGAAACTTTTGCAGCAGCGTCTGCATCTCGGTTTTCACGATATCCCGCTCACCCTTGTGGGGTATTCGTGCAACGGATTTGATATCCGGATAGTCTCTAAGCACATCGCGCAGCGCCTGACTTCGGGCGACTTCAGGACCTGTCCCAAGGTGTTGATGAAACTCAACGATTTGGCCTTTACCACCCATCGCCTCGACTAATATTTTTGCGGCAACTACAGCACCTGCATAGCTGTCAGTACCTGTGTAGCAGAGATATTCGCAACCGTCTCCAACTCCGCGGTTGACAATAATCACGGGAATCCCGGCCCGGTTGAGCATCTGCACGCCTCGCACCAGCGGTTCGGCTTTCATGGGCACCAGGCAAACCAGATCCACCTGCTTGGCGACCATCTCATTTATTTGCTCGATCTGTAAGACAGGGTCTTCCTTGGCGTTAAGGATGGTCACCTCAACGCCGAGTTTCTGTGCCTCGTCCTGCGCCCCGAGGCGCATGTTTTGCCAGTATGGATGGTCCAGCGTCATCAAAAAACCTATCTCGCGTTTCCGTGTATCGTCACTGCTCTTGCCGCAGCCTACCAGCATCACAGCCACGGCTGCTGTCAATACCACGCGAACAACTTTCACGAACATCTTCTTTGAACTCATTATTTGCTTTCCCTCAATCTTGGCGCCATAAAAAAAGCCATAGAATGTTATCTCATAAACGCTCAATAGCCAACATTAAACTATTTACCGCTGCGTCTCTTGGCGAGCACATCAACTGTCACCACGACGAGAATAATCAGGCCGGTAACAACGGGGCGGTACTCAGGGCCAATGCTGAACTGCGTCAATAAGTTATCGATTATACGCAGCAATAGCAAGCCGACAACCGTCGAGGTCAGCCCGCCGCTACCGCCTCCCAGAGGGGTGCCGCCTACAATCACACTGGCGATGACAACGAGCTCCTTGCCCATGTGGCTCTCGGCTCCGGCGGTTTCTGTCTTCGCCACGAAAATGGCTGCTGCAATGGCACAGGTGAAACCACACAGCACGTATGTGAGTGCTTTGATGCGGTGTGTGTTTACGCCCGCCAGCCAAGCCGCTTCCTCGTTACCGCCGATGGCATATACATAGTGCCCGAAACGAGTGAACCTCAGCAGATACATTCCGATCGCGAATACCACGAGAAATATCAGAATCGGCATGGAAATCTCACGGCCACCGCCGAAAAGCCGCAACCCGGCGTCATAGACCCAGTCAAACCGTCTGCGAAGCAGAATGTCATGGACCTGTTGGGTTTGGCCCCCTCCGGTCAGTATCTGGGCGATGCCTCGAAAGATTAGCATTGTACACAAGGTCACCACAAAGGGATTCACCCCAACATAGGCGACAAGTGTGCCATTGATTGCGCCCAGGATAACGCCAACCAGCACCGTGAGCAACAGCGCCACGGGGATTGCTACCGCTGCGCCATAGGGTGAAAGCCAATCCATGCCCATCACCAGCACCACGCTGCAAACGACAATTGTCGAGGCCACTGACAGGTCAAATCCACCGCCTATCATAACAAAGGTCATCCCGAGCGCCACCACGCCAAGTGCCGCTGCGTTTGTGAACAGGTTGTCTACGAGATTGGTCCAGGTGAAGAACGTGGAACTTCTGAAAGAGGCGACAACACACAGAGCCACTAACAGTATCAAGATGGACGCCTGTTGGAGCTTCTGAAAAGAAAGTCCTTGGGACTCCGCCGTAAGGCGTCCCCGAGTGGACTTACGGAGAGCGCCTTTGGTCCTT
>DATLBB010000233.1:0-3617 GCA_035527155.1 Sedimentisphaerales bacterium | reverse complement strand
GGCTGAAACATGGTAATTTACCGTAGTTGCGGAGTTCACCGTCCCCGCTGCCAGGCCCATCACCACTATCGAGACCGCTACAGTAAAAAAGCTACTGTAGCTGAGGCATGGTTTCATTCTCGCCATCCTTAAAAAAATATCTATTTTTCCGCTTTTGTGCATTATAAAGCCTTTAGACCTTATAGCCATTCAGGGTGGAGTGCTAAAAGAAACGCATTTTAGCTATCCTCCGCCTGGATAACCGGAAAACACATAAAAAACAGAATACCAGATTTTTGATATATGTCAAGAGAAAAAGGGGGTTTTTAAGCCCGCGCTGAACGGCGTTGCGATTGACATTTTTTACGGCCAAAAGGCCGCTACAGCGACAATCACCCAAATAAGGAAGCCAAGACTGATTTTGATTGTTATCCCGACCAGTTCACCCAGGCCCGCCCCTAAGCCCGAACGGGCCGATTCTTCCATACGTCGTCCGCTGGCCATTTCAAACACCCAAGCCCCGATACCCGCTCCCACGCAGGCACCAATAACAGTTCCCAGCATAAGAATTGGGATCAGAAAAGTGCAGACAACCGCACCTATAATAGCACCTAAAAGTGCTCCGAAAGCCCCGAACCAGCGGGCGCCCGCTTTTTTCGCACCGCCCATTCCGCCGAAGAATTCGAACAATTCACCAAGCGTAGCCAGCACCCCTATGGCAATCAGGGTGTAGATAGAGAAGACTCCGTCTTCGGCACGCCACCACGCGAACAGGCAGGTCAATATGACGATGAGCCAATTGCCCGGCAGTGCGAAAAGCACCAGCACCAGGCAAAGAGCGTTCAGAAGAATCAGTATAATGAGCCAAAGATAGACCATTAACCAATTCTAAAGGAAAAAAGAGAAAAGCAAAAGCAAATTCATCAGTAACCCAGGCTAAAGCCGATGCACAATATAGCGGCAAAACTCAGGCAAACGCCAAAAACGCAAGTTTGTGAAAAAATGCTTGTCTTTAATCCCAAGATGGTGATAATGCCGGAAAGCGCAGAGCGAATTTTGTTAGCGTATAGTTTTTAGCTTTTAGTATTCAGTTTTCAGAAGGGGATACACAGATAACAGTGTCGAACGAAACTATCCTGCTGGTGATAAAGTTCAAAATAGGAGGGAGCCTACGGTTCCTGTCCCATGCTGAAACGGTCAAGGTTTTTCAGCGGGCCTGTGTTCGAGCGGGTATAAAAATCCAATACAGTCGCGGCTTCAATCCTCGTCCGAAGCTGTCCCTGCCGCTGCCGAGAAGTGTCGCCGTTGAGTCGGACGATGATTTGCTCTGTCTTCGCGTAAATCGTGACCTGAGCGGGCCGCCAGTCACGGATTACGAGTCACGAATCAAGACAATGCTTTCAAGTCAGCTCCCTGAAGATTTGGAGCTGGTTTCGGTAAGTATTGCCAAAGCCAACGAAGCATTTCGACCTTGTTTAGCCACCTATGTGTTGAAGGTAAAACCAGACTATCTCAACGAGAAACTCAGGGCCGGAATAAAGGATGTGTTGGCAAGTGAAAGTCTTATTCTGAAGCGTACGATATATACAAAAAAATCGAAATTCAAGGACCTGGACGTCCGCGGCTTTTTGAAGAACATTGAACTGGATGATGGAGTGATAGTCGTCGAATGCAAAATCAGTTCAGCCGGTTCGATACGCGTCGATGAGATTCTAAAACTGTTGCAATTGGATGAAGAAAAGTTAGCTGCGCCTGTCAGACGTACCAACGTGCAATGGCAAAGCAATTGACACTTGAATATTAACTTTTGGAAACGGAGTTGGCCTCCGCAGACAATAGTAAATAGTCAATACAAAATACTAAATATGGTGGGATACGAATATGGCAAGGGAAATGCTTATAAATGTAGCTGAAAGCGAGGAGTGCAGGGTGGCGGTGGTTGATGGAGGTTCCCTCGAAGAGCTGTACGTGGAAAGGGCAAGCCTCGGCAGCCACGTCGGAAATGTTTATAAGGCAAGAGTGGCAAACATTGAAGCCGGGATACAGGCGGCATTTATTGACTTTGGAATAGGGAGAAATGGTTTTCTTCACGTCAGTGACCTGCATCCACGCTATTTGTCCGGTGCCGCCGGTGGGCGTTCCGACAACATTGGACGAAGGAGATCGCTGAAGGAGCGGCCGCTCATCCAGGATTGTCTTCGTAAGGGGCAGGAACTTGTCGTTCAGGTGACGAAAGAGGGCGTAAAGACCAAGGGGCCGACCCTCAGCACATATCTTGCTTTGCCCGGAAAGTACCTGGTTATGATGCCCTGGATGCAAAAGCACGGCGTCTCACACAAAATTGAGGACATGGATGAACGCAAGAGACTGCGCCAGATTCTTGCCCAGAGTAAACCGCCCAAGGGTACGGGCTTTATCATCAGAACGGCAGGCCAGGGATGCTCCAAAAGGGACATACAAAATGATTTGAAGTATCTTAGGCGATTATGGATTGCTATTGAGAAACGCATAGAGACTGAGAGAGCGCCAGGCGAGCTATATCAGGAATCGGACCTGGTTATCAGGACCATCAGGGATGTTTTTAATAGTAAGATAAGCAAAATAATATGCGATTCGGAAGATGTGGTTCGCAAAATCAGGGATTTTCTCGCCATTGCAACGCCGCGCTTAAAGCGAAGGGCGACGTATTACGATAGCAAAGTTCCGCTCTTTCACAAATACCGAATTGAAGGTGAAATCGATAAGGTACAGTCCCGAGAGGTAGGGCTTAAAGGCGGCGGTTCAATCGTAATAGAGCAGACCGAGGCAATGGTCTCCATCGATGTCAATAGTGGTCGACACCGTAAGCCTAAAAGCGCAGAACAGACTGCTTACGAGACAAATATGGAGGCGGCAGCGGAAATTACCAGACAACTTAGATTGCGGGACCTGGGCGGACTAATAATCTGCGATTTCATTGATATGCGTAGTGAAAAACACCGCAGGGATGTCGAGAAGGTTTTCCGGACGGCTGTCAAGACCGACCGTGCCCGTTCGAGAATGTTGAGGATGAGCAGGTTTGGCGTCGTAGAGATGACACGCCAGAGGGTACGCCCTTCCCTCCAGTCGAGCACCTACCTTGCCTGTCCGCATTGTGCAGGTACCGGCTTCGTCAAAAGCCATGAATCATTAGCTATTGAGGTTATTCGCCTCTTGAATCTTTCGGCATCGAAAAAACAGATAAAAAAAATTGAGTTGTTTGTTTCCCCGGAGGTCGCCGACTATCTGCAGAACGAAAAACGTGCCGCCATTGTACAGATTGAGCAGCTTAGCGACAAGCGCATGACCATCCATTCCACACCGGATTATACCGGAGAAAAACACGAGTTGGTCTGTTATAATGAGCGGGGAAGTGTCGTAAAATTATAACATAAGTTTTTCACTAACCGTGTGGTGTAAGGCTATAGAATAATGACACGGGAAAAAGTAATAGAGATTCTAATAAAGGATTTGTCATATTTTGTTTCTGAATATGGCGTAAAGAGAATAGGCCTGTTTGGCTCTTATGCCAACCGGAGGGCATAGTTTATGTCTGAAAGAGCAGGGCGGTAATTTTGAATGCATCACAAGAGGCCGGCAGGACATTTATATTAATAACG
>DATLBB010000232.1:0-2795 GCA_035527155.1 Sedimentisphaerales bacterium | reverse complement strand
GTCCAATTACCGCGGGCGGAAGACGTGGAATCAGCGCGTCGGGCAGCCGATAAAGCTGGATTCTACGGGACACGTATCTTTGTTGCCCTTGGGGCTCCTTACGGAGAGCAAGGTGAGGTAACAAAACTACATCTTGCCGACAATATTGCTGATGCTGTTGTCGTTGTCAGAGGTCCAATTGGTATTTCCGATACAGAGGTGCTCCGCGTTCTGCGTCCGCAAGGAAAAGCTTTATTGGGAGGGAAAGTGCTGACCAAGCCGTTTCCCAAAGGAGTAGATGACTGGAGCCATCCGTACCACGGCCCCGACAACAATCCGCAATCGAAGGACCAAATCATCCTGGCGCCCTATCTGACGCAGTTTCTGGCTGAACCTCGCTATGCACCGGTGCCTCAGGTGGCCGTTGCCTCGGCCGGTCGTGTGTTCAAGGCGTTCGGGCACGTAGCATTCAAGACGCGGGAGGAGCCATTTCTCAATAAGCTCGTGGCGTTTAACGGTTACAACGGCACATTGCTCTGGAAGTGCAACCTGACTGAAGGCGTTATGATACACCGCAATACAATGATAGCAACGCCCATGACCCTGTACATTGGTGACGACAAGTCCTGCAAGCTAATCGACACAGCAACCGGCCGGTTGAAGGACGAGATAATCCCTCCGGTACAAGTCGCCGGCGGAACGTTCTGGAAGTGGATGGCTCTGGAGGACGGTGTGCTCTATACGCTTATCGGAGAGCAGGAGCAACGGGACCCAACAAAACGATGGGCCCGGGACAAACACGGCTGGCCCTGGAATCCGATATCGAAAGGTTTTAATCAGCCGGAGCATCCGTGGGGGTACGGTCGAAACGTATTGGCAATTGACCCGAAAACGAAAAAGGTCCTATGGAGCCATCGGGAAGATGAGTCCATCGACAGCAGGGCTATGTGTATGAAGAATGGGCGAATCTACATCTTTCGATTTGGCTCATACCTCGCCAGCCTGGATGCGAAAACAGGCAACGTAGTCTGGCGGAAGACTCCGGACAATGCTCCCAAACTATTCGAGTCACTGGGGACATACCTGAATCGGCAGGATTGGCGCACCAACTGGCGAACTACAGGCTATCTCCAGTGCAGTGACAAGGCCTTGTATTTTGCCGGCCCGCAGATTGGCAAGCTGCTCGCTGTCTCTGCAGAAGACGGCGGTATTCTCTGGGAGAATTCTTACAGTAACTTTCAGCTGGTCCTGCGGGACGACGGACTTTATGGTATTAGCGGACAAATTGATAAACATCCAAGCAAGAAGTTTGACCCTCTTACAGGTCGGGTATTGGCTGAGATTAATCAGTATCGTCGTGCCTGTACTCGGCCGACCGGTTCTACCGATGCCGTCTTCTTCCGGGCTGAGGGAGGATCGGTGCGTTTAGATGTAGCCAGTAACCAGCCGCAGTGGATTTCACCGATGCGTCCACCCTGTCACGATGGCGTGACTATCGCCAACGGTTTATTATACTGGTGGCCGTCAGTCTGTGATTGTCAAAACACGCTTTACGGCATCACCTCGCTGGGACCGGCAGGGGACTTCGACTTTAGTCCACGTGCGACTGAAGTGCAGCGTCTGGAAAAGGGCACCGGGGATTTGAGAAAGGTCGCAAGGCTGCGCGAATCGCCGGCGGATTGGCCCACATTTCGCGCAGACAACACCGGTAGCGTAACGACAGAAGCGGTTGTACCTGACAAAGGCAAGCTACTATGGCGGTTTTCGCCAAAGACCGTTGTCCGTCCGACGGCTCCGGTTACGGTTGGTGGTCAAGTATTTGTCAGCGGTGCTGACGGTATTATTCGGGCGCTGGATGCAGCAACCGGCAAGGAACGGTGGAAGACCTACACCGGTGGTGCAGTTCGCATTCCGCCGACCATCTGGAACGGCCGCGCGCTGGTAGGCTCCGGCGACGGGTGGGTTTATGCCTTCGAGGCACGGACGGGCCGGCTGCTCTGGCGGTTTCGTGCCGCTCCAGCCGAACGCAAAATACCTGTTTATGGTTCTCTGCTATCCACGTGGCCGGCCGCGAGCGGCGTGCTGGTCGAAAACGGCATTGCCTATGTGGCCGCCGGCATCGTCAACTATGATGGCACTTATGTCTATGCGCTCGATGCCGCAACCGGCAAAATCAAATGGCAGAACAACACATCGGGCCATCTTGACCTGCAGGCCCGCACCGGAGTGAGCGTGCAGGGCCATCAGATGCTTCACGATGGCAAGCTCTACTTAGCGAGCGGCACCTCCCTCTCACCAGCCATCTATGACATCTCCGATGGGAAATGCCTTAATGATCCAGGACCTCTGGCTAACTGCGTATCACGGAGCCCGCGAGGGTGGGAACTTTCTCTGCTCGGTGACCAGGTCGCGGCCTGCGGCAAGCCCTTCTATGCACACCCGAAGTACGACGTTTTCGATGGTACCGTCTTTAACAAGGTTTTCCTCGCATCGAGGCGTGGTCGAGACATTGTTTGGGTAAGCAACCAGAACAACAAAAAAGTATTCTGCTTCAATCAGATTGACCGGCAGTTATTACGCCAACGCATGGCAAATCCAGGCAATCGTTTCAACCTTGACTTCAGAAAGCTCGACATTAAGGACAAACCGCTGTGGAGCTACGACTGTAAAGAAAGTGTCGCTCTTGCAGTATGCAGCAATGCTGTGGTAATTGGCGAGAAATCGAAAATTGTCGTTTTGAATCTTAAGGATGGTAAGGTACTCTGGTCCCGGCCGGTGCCATCATCCCCTGTTCTGTGGGGCCTGGCCGTGGACAG
>DATLBB010000231.1:0-5526 GCA_035527155.1 Sedimentisphaerales bacterium | reverse complement strand
TGGTATCAGCTAAAGCGACAGGTAAGGCTATTGGCAGGACAAGTGGTGGTATAGCTTACAGTGATTATAGTTGTCTTTGGGCTTTAGATGGAGCGCCAAGTGCTTCGGGTCGCTGGGGCGGGAGCGGCAAGCCTGAACATGCCATTGAAGAGGACCCAGACTTTATGGATGCAGCGAACGGTAACTTCAGACCACGGAACCCAAATGTGCTGCGAGGAGGTAGGCCTGATATAGTTGATAATGTCACCCAGATGGGAGCTATCATGCAGAAATACCAGTTTGCAAGGCGTGCAAAAGCGGCGAATCTTGGCAGGCTGCAAATAGTTCGATAGGAGTTAAACAATGGCAAATACGGCGATTGAAATACCTTTTTATGTATCAAAGGATGGGGAGCCACTAACCGACGCGGCGGCTCAAATGGACTTTGAAAGCTTAAAGACATTGGCGGGCACCGACAAGTCTGGTAGTGCCCCGACAATTAGCGAAATCGGTGGCGGCTGGTACAAATTCAGCGTTGCTTACGAAACAGCACCATTCGATGCGGGCGATCTCGTCGGCGTAATAGATGCCGACAAAAACGGCAATAACAACTTAGCTAATGCTGAGCGGTATATTCCTGTCGAGATTCGGCTGGATTTTTATGCCCTGATGCGGCTGGTTAATAAAATGAACCAGAACAAAACCACTGGTGATATGCTGATAAAGGATTCTTCCGGCAACACGATTCTGAAGTTGAGCATCACGGATGGTGTGAGTGAGCTGGAGAGAGAGCCTGGAGCAGCTTGATAGATGGAAGCCAAATTCTTTGACAGCTTGTATGAAGGAGATTCGCCGAGTGGCGTTAAGCTTGGGATGGGCTTGACCGGTGGAGATTTTTGGCCTCGCGTTGCCGGTTGCTCTGTGCTCTATCGTGGGCCCGGCATGGATCTGATAGACCTTATGAACATACTGGCTGTTGCTGAGGCCGAGGCTTCTGAAATTTCACCGCCCAACTACGTTCTACATAATAGCGGCTCGATATATTTTTACGTTGTTAGTCGGGCCAATAATTGTGGTTGTGAGGAACAGACCTTAGCTGCTGCGGTCAAGGTTTCAATAGATGCCAGTGGTGAACTGGCGGAGCCGCAGCCCAATAGTATTTTTGAGGTAAGAGCCGAGCAGGTAGAAGGCAATAAGATACAGCTTGTCTGGTATTATTGCCCTATCGAACAGCAGTCACCGCCGGCGTGTTTCAAGGTTTACTCTGATGCCGGTACAGGACAAATCGATTATGAAAACGCAATTGCCACGATTAGCTACGCCGGTCGGCGGTTTTACAGTTACAAAAGTGACGTGCTTGACGGAGACAAATATTTGTTTGCCATAAGGGCGGAAGATGCTGCTGGGATGGAAAATGCTTCGTTGGCCCGAATAAAGGTTCATCTTGATACTACGAGTCCCGGCACAATCAATATTATAAGCGCCAAAGCTGTTTAATAAAAGAGCACAAGTACATAAGTATACGTGACAAAAGAGAAGATAGGGTTACGAACCACGAGATATGAGAAATGTCTAACAGGATTGACTTTTTCCAATCAACTGAAATGCGATTGGCACTTCCCGCCGCTTCTGTCTCAATTTTGGTTGGCGGCGAGTTGTGCCCCTTTCTTGAGCCGATAGAGGTTGTGCGCAGTGGCTGGCCGGAGTTTAGCTGGACCAGATTAGCTGTAAACCGGGCTGCGTACGAAGGCGATGAACTGTTGGCCAGTGAGGATATCGAAACAGAGCTGGCAATGGGGAATAGTGTTTGCATCCGGCAAATTTATAACGGCGTCCCACCAGGTGCAGCGGCTTTCGTTTTTCCTCTCTTCAAGGGTCAAATAGAGAGCATCGAGACACGGACAGGGCCCAACGGAGAAAGTGTGGAAATCGTAGCTAAAGATTTTAACGCAAATCTAAAGCGCATCACCGTTTATGGTCAGCGAGTTGGTAATTCAGACGGTTCGAGTTTGTTTTTAGCCGGCGTTGATACCGCGTTCAATCCTGATGGTATGGCCAATGCTAATCCTGTGCTTGTGGAAGTTAATGGCAATAGCTATAGAGCCTTTTGTGCTGAGCCGTCACTGGGGGAACTCTGGAGTTATGCTGAAGCGATTGATTACCTGCTCTGCGAATATCTGCCAGGCGGCCAATTGCAAACACCGGGCATTGAACCGCTGCGGGCGTTGACCGAGAACCAAACAGCTCGTGACCTTAATGTTACCGGTTTGAATCTGATAGAAGCCCTGCATCGGTGCTGCGAGAGGATTGGCTTGAGGTTCAAATTCGTCCCCCGAGCTGTGCCGACCGGCCCCGGTCAGGCGATTGTGTTCTATAAGAGTGGTACAGGCAGGGCGGTTGAGTTAAATTGCCAGCGGGCGGGAGAGCAGTTTAGTATCTCAAAGACAAATATCGCAGCTCTGAGCAGCAGGAGAAATTTTTGGCCGGTGACACATAAGTATATAGGCCAGGGTGATTTCAAAATTTATGAAGCGACTTTCGAGCTGGTAAGGGCCTGGGATCCTGCCGATGAGGATACGGATTATGATAAGTTCTCGCCTTCGACCAATCCCGATTTTCATCAAGTGAAGGATGTGTATCGTAAGTGGTGTTTGAATGAGGCGGGTGACTACAGTGGCGCTCCATACAATGAGGGCGATGCGTTTGATTTTTCAAAGATTTTCGGGAGTTGTAATTTTGCCTGTCGCCGCAGGCGCTTTTGGCCGGCCCTGACCACCGACAAACAGGGCAAGTCGTTAGGTTATTTTCTGCAGGTATCGTTCGATAACGGTTTGCACTGGTGGCAGTACCTTTACGCTTTTAATAACCTGCTCAATGAATGCGGAGTATGGCTTAGCAGCGACCGTCTTGACGCTAACACATGGATAGCAGCCCTGAAGGGCGTTCTAAAATTCAGGATAACGGCGTCGGTAATCAGCGACGAGAGATTAAATTGTGTGGTAGCAGATGGCCCTGTCGGTTCAACGGTGCCTGTGGTTGAGCATATAATTACGCTGCCTCGTCAGTTCAAGTATCGTAAAGTATCAGGCCAAAGCATCTTTGCAAATGCCGGCAATGACACGCTGGGCACTCCTGATGAGGTGGACGATTCTGCCGCGTTGTATGAATTCGTGCGGAAAAGAGCCTTGGCCGGCTCGGAGCTTATCGAGAGTTTCGATGTGCAGACGCCACATTTGCTCTTTGATTACAGAATCGGCGACAAGGTGACAACCAATCCTGAGAGCAGGGACCTGCTGGGTTGCAGGAGTGATAACCGAAGCAGGAGCTGGATAGAGCGTGTGCAGATGGATTTTGCAAAGCAGTGTACGAATTTGAAAATCGTTCGTAAAAGGATACCGCAGCTATGAGTAACGAGCTGGACAACATAAATAACCGGCAGCTTCTGGAGCGGCTTGGAAGAGAAGGTTCACAGAGGGCGCGGGAGGTATCGATTGTTACTTCACCCGGAGCCAGAGAGTCAGGCTGGGCGATTAAGGTAAAGAGCCATAGCTCATACAATGTTTATAGCGTCGTCGTTGTGGAGATAGGCGATGCCGGGTCGCTGCCGGTAGAAATCGGCCAACAAATGCAGGCGGTCAATCTGGCTGAATCGTTTCTTCAAGAGGGAACGCTTGCTGCGGGGACATACGCGGTGATGATTAGGGCAGGTAACAAGAACGTTTTCTATGCGGAGCCGTGAAATGGGAAATGACAAACGAGAGACAAAAGATGAGGGACGTGTATCTGAACCGGAGCGATTAGCGCAGATCCTTCCAGAAGTGATGGGAAATATAGAAAAAGGAGTGGATGCTAATAGCAAGATGAATGAAACCAAATTTGAAAAGCCACGAAGCTGGGAGTTTAATCGGCAGATAAATGTCTCTGTATTGGTTCAGTTGTTTTTTCTGGCGTCTTTGATTGTGGGCAGTTGGGTGAATTTGCAAAGACAGCTCGACCTGCTGCAGCGTGATGTAACGTATCTGTGTCAGTGCCAAAAGAATTTTGAGGGGAAACTGGAATCGCTTTGGAGCAAGAGCATTACCTACGAATACCGCTTGAGAGCGCTCGAGGAACGTGCTTCTGAGTTACGAATAAAAGGAGAGAAATGATGAGACAGGTTTTAGCGACACTAATTGTACCGTGCTTTCTATTGTGTGGCTGTGACAGCTTGCGTTTTGCACCGGGTGAGGCCCAGAAGCAGAACGCCTGGCTGCACAATCGGACAGCGACGATAGCCGCCGACACAGCCAGGGACGAGGCTGGCTCGGAAAAACTGCAGGCGTTGACTAAGCTGTCGCAGCTTCAGAGCAGGGCCTTTCCTTCTTATTACGGTCTGCCGAAAGAATTTCCACAAGCCGACACTGCAGAAGATATTCTGGCCGAATCGAGCTGGCAGCTTGCGCGAACGGCTTTGGCTGAATCGGCGGAAAGGCCTGATGCGTGGCAGGTGGCGGATAATGCGCTCGAGCTGGCTATTGGCATCTGTGCTCTGTTGGGCGGGGTGTACGGCACAAGGGCGGTTCGGTTCTTAAAGCAAGCTAAGGTAAAATCGAAGGCCCTGCAGGAGATTATTGTCGGCAATGAGCTGTTCAAAAAACAGAACGAATCATCCGTCGCCTCCTTCAAACAAGCCCAAAAGCTACAATCAATCCAGACTCGACAAATCGTTGCGGAAATGAAGGCGTGAAATATGGCCACCGACTCAATGCCTGATAGTCGATTCACAGTCCACGAGGGATGAGAAATGTCTACACCTGCGCGATTAGGCCAAATTCTTCCGGCCGTCTTAAAAGATATTGAAAAGAGGATGGAAAAGGCAAAACGCCTCAGCTTGCAGAATGGCGAATTTGCGGACTCGGCGACAGTCGCTGCAAGAGTCGAAGTTCAAAAGGGCCGGGTGTTGACTACAGCACTGCGTAAATCTCTGACTTGATCTTGTGCCTGGTTCGAGAGCCAACCATCCTTTTTACTCCTCCGTTCACCGGCCTACTTGCTTTAGCTGATATTGCCATTCAAAATCAGTAGTCCTCACTGCTGAGATTAAGCAGTGATACCACTTCAAGAGTGAACCTTCAAGGCTTTTTGAGAGGATTGACTTGGCGAAGCGATTTTGATATTGTTGTCTCGTGGCCCGGCGTCGGGCGGGCGGTAAAACAGATACGAGCAACGGTATCGGGAGTCGGGTATGATTGTCGGCGTATTAAAAGCTCAACTGTATATGCAGGGCGTAACCTCGCTGAAGGGAAAGCGAAGTATTGTCAAGAGCCTGCTCGGCCGATTGAAAAGCAGGTTCAATGTCTCCGCTGCGGAGGTTGAGCATCAGGACAATAAAACATCTGCGGTCATCGCCGTTGCAATGGTCTGCAACGAAACTCGTTTCATAGACCAGCAGTTTGATGCTATCATTAATTTTATGCAGCGAGACGGACGATTCTACCTCGGCCAGGTCGAGCGAGAGACGTTCGGCTCGTGAATCGATGCTCGTAGTTCGAGTCGCCGGTTACAGGA
>DATLBB010000230.1:0-7086 GCA_035527155.1 Sedimentisphaerales bacterium | reverse complement strand
CATTAGTCCATAATGATACCTTTTCCTGTTAGGCCGGGCTGATTTGGCTCGGCCTTTTTTTACGCGCATCCGGACGCAATAAAGCGATGTCAGGTCCGTTACCGGCACCTGTCTTGTATGCTCTTATCTCATCTTGCGAATACGGACCTCAATACCCTTTGAATCCTTCAATAGATTAACGAGCAAGTGTGGGTCCGTTTGTCCGTAGTGATAGGGATACAGAATCTTTGGTTCAAATGCCTTTGCCGCGTCCGCTGCCATCTCCGGCGTCATCGTGTAGGGCAGATTCATCGGCAAAAATGCGATGTCAATGTTCTTTAGTCCTTTCATTTCGGGTATGTTCTCTGTGTCGCCGGCCACATACACTCTCTTATCACCGAAAGTTACCACATAGCCGTTACCCTGGCCCTTGGGATGGTAAGGCATTCCGCTGGACCGCTCATGTACGATGTTGTACGCAGGTACGGCCTCGATTTTCAGTCCCTGAACGGTTCGTACATCACCATTCTGCATGACAATACCGCCGGCAACTCTTTCTGCGCAGGCCTTAGTCAATACAAGTTGGGTTTCCTCTTTTTGAAGGGTCTTTATAACTCTCGTGTCAAGGTGGTCGCCATGTTCGTGCGTGACTAAGATAAGGTTGGCCTTGGGTATTTTGGTATAGTCGGCCGCTCTGCTCACCGGGTCCACATGAATGAACTTGCCTTTGAAGGCAAACATCAACGTTCCGTGTCCAATAAAGGTAATCTTCAGTTCACCATCGCTCGTTTGGATAATATCTCTTTCAAATCCCAGTTTTGTCTCGGTCGTTTTTCGCTCGATGCCTTTGACCCGCATCCGGACGCAATAGAGTGAGGTTCGGGCCGTGATAAAGAGTGTCTGCCTGTCCCTGCCGCCGAAACAGACATTTGCCGGCCCTTCGGGAACCTTAATCGTCTCTATATTTTCGCCCTTTTTGTTATAAATCCGTACCCCATTTGCCGTCAGGTAGACGTTGCCCTCGTTATCAATCGTCATCCCGTCGGAACCTTCCGGGGCAAATAGTTTTTTATTCGACAGCGTCCCGTCCGAATTGATGGTATATACGAATGTTTTTTTGCCGCCGTGGTCCGTTACATAAAGAAGTTTGCCGTCGGGAGTGCCTATTATTCCGTTAGGCCTGACCATATCATCGATTACACGGATGATGTCTTTGCGGTCGGGCGACAGATAATAGACGTGTTCGCCGTCTTGCTCCATGCCGTTTCTATTGCCGTAACGGGGATCGGTAAAGTAAATGCCGCCCTTCAGGTCAATCCAAAGGTCGTTGAGACTATTGAACCGCTTGTCTTTATATGTATCAGCTAACAGTGTTACATTACCTTGCGGGTCAATAGAAACCAGCCGGCGCCCGCCTCCTTCGCAGGCCAGAAGATTGCCGTCCTTGTCAAAGAACAGGCCGTTCGATGCGCCTGAGTTTTCGCGAAACGTTGACAGCTTACCGTCCAGCGACCACTTGTGGATTCGGTTATTGGGAATGTCCGTAAAGAATATATTCCCCTCAGCGTCAGCCGCCGGCCCTTCCGTAAACAAGAAGCCCCCCGCAAGTTTTTGAACCTGCGCGCCCGCGGCGACGACACTTGCTTTTTCAACGACCGCTTTTGGCTCCGCAGGTGCTTTTTCTTCTTGTTTTTCCTTCTCAGGGGATGCCGCCGGCTCTTGTTTGCAGCTGCCTGCCGCCGCTACCAGCAATAATACAATTAAACCACACCATTTCCTGTTCATTTGTGACCTCTCCTTTCGTTTTTCAGACTCTAAAAATACCTGTATGGACTCCAAGGTAGCCCTTGTTTTACCCACAAATTTGTTGGCATATTATACCGCCGAGTTTATGTCTTTTGCAAGACTTCCAAAGCCAAATAGCTTCTTATCGGTGGGATTCAAGTTGGCTTCAGTCTTTCAGGGTTCGGGCTGCGGTGAACTGATTCCGGTAAACATTCATATTACCAACGGCGTTAGTTTGGCGAACGGCTTTGCCCCGGTCGGCGTGGAGGAACCGGTTATGATGTATCTCCGTACTTTGGGTCGGTCGTCCCCGAATCACGATTGCCGGAACAGATGTCGCTTTGAATTTATTGTGATGAATCTTAATCGAGTCGCCGGCGATATCTGTCCCGTCCTTCCGGTCCCTGCCGCCGTGCATATCGAAGCTGTGGCCGTTGGCGTTCTCAAGGACAACATTGTAGCGCGCCTCATAACTGGTGCCGGGCCTGCCCGTGCCCGCGATATGGTGACGGCACCAGTCGAACAGGTTCGCCTCGATGAGGGCATCCGACTGATCGAGGCAAACTCCGTACCCCAAACCGCTGCGCTGATTGTGGTGAATGTAGTTGTGGTGAATGTGGGCCTTCGAGGCTCCGCGCTTAAGAAAGACCGCTGCATGACTCCATGCCCAGAGTTCGCAGTTGTCCACCTCAAGGTGCGGATGCGTCGAGATTATCCCGTCCGAATTGGGGATGCTGTAGTATCGCCCTTCCTTGTACAGCTTTTGCATTTGTTCGGTCCTGCGATTTGGGTCCGGCCCACGCAGGCGCAGGCCGGTGACACGTACCTTTTCACCGCCGGCTAAAAAGAGAGGGGAGGTCTTAAGCTCATTACTGTATAACAATGCGCCCTCTGAGTTCTCTTGGCCCCGACCACTTGCTACCGTTACCCCACCAGGTATGACAATCTTTTGCTTGCCCGTCAAATCTATCTCCGCCTTCTCGTCCACGTAAACCACCTGTCCGGCCTTGGCTTGTTTAAGGGCTGCGAGTAGTTCTTCTAAGGTCTTCACTTGATAGTCGCCCTGCTTTACCAGTCGCCGGTATCCTTTACCGCCCCCGATAGGGTCTTCCGTAGGATTTGTCTCAGCCCCAAAGTTTTCTTCTTCGTCCCGCTCCTTCGGCTTGACCTTCACCTTCGCTAAATAAATACTGGTCTTACCTTCGTGGCTTGAATAGTAGCTGACATAAAGCATATCTTCATACCAAACCAATCCCGGATAGCTCGTATCACCGCCGCTCGGCAGTTTCAACAATTTGGTCATTGTGCCGTTTTTGACATCAATATATGTTAGCGCTGTATGCGCCCCGCCCTCATGCATTCGCCCTGCACCAAGCCAATGGCCACTTGGTATTCGAATGAAGTTTGGACCACCGAAACCATTGAAACTTTGTCCGAGGTCGTGCCACTGCCACTTCTTGTAACCCGGCTTACTCACTCCCAACAACGCGCTGCTTGCTTCGTTGCCGCGTCGGTCCCGCCGCACGAGCGCATAACAAGTGTCATCGGTGTCAAAACGCAGTGTCACCTCGGTCGGATATCCCGTGCCAAAGAGCTTATCCACGTGGCACTGGTAGTCTGTCCCGTTGTCGCTCACAAGCAATTCGATGTACGGCATCCTTTCCCCTGCTGCGTATGAAACGCCGTATGCCTTTCCTTTGTGCCAGGTGACGCACCACAGCCACCGCCCCGGCTCAACGACAATTTGCGGCTTAGTCCATTGACTACCGTCTTGTGAAAAACAAACAAAGGAACCGGTCGGCGCACCTTGATTGTCCTGCTTTCGCGGAGCGATACCGCCGAGCAGCATTAACCTGCCATCCGGTGTCACCGACAGGTGCGCATCCCGCAGGTCATAGCCTTCTAACGCAACCAGGGCCGCCGACTCCCAGAGATTTGCGTCTTTGGATTCAAGGACTCGTATCTTGCCGTCGGTCGAAACGTGCCCTCTGCCCACGCGAAACGCGCAGTAAAACTTCTCGTTCCATCGGATCAAATCAGTAAAAGCACTGTGTGGCGCCCTGTCCCAAATCTTCTTGACCTCAGCCACTTCCACTGTAATGGGAACGGCCCCATAAGCGAATGACGCAGGGATTAACAACGCTAACAGCAATATATGGCATCCGACCTTCATAATTCCAAAGATATGGCTTTATTGTATACCCTTAACCCGCATCCGGAGTGCGAAGAGAGACTCCTGCGCCGTGATGAAGAGCGTCTGTCTGTCCTCGCCGCCGAAACACACGTTTGCCGTCCAGCCCGCGTCAATGTCGATATGTTCTATTTTTTCACCGGCCGAGTTAAAAACCGTAACACCTCTTCCCGTCAGGTAAACGTTGCCTTCATTGTCAATCGTCATCCCATCCGAGCCCATCGAGCAAAAAAGCTTTTTACCGGACAGCGTCCCGTCCGCATTGATGTTATATTCGTATGTTTTTCTCGCTCCAAGGTCGGCCACGTAAAGCTTCCTGCCGTCAGGCGTGCCGATTATACCGTTGGGCGTGACGAGGTCATCGGTTATCCGTATGAGCTTTTTACGGTCGGGGTAAAGGTAATATACGTGCTTGCCGTCCTGCTCCATAGGTCCTCTGTTCCAGTAAGGCCTTTTGTAGAAAGGGTCAGTGAAGTATATACCACCTTTAAGGTCTATCCATAAGTCGTTCGGACCATTCAGCTTTTTCCCCTTGTATCCTTTAACTAATACCGTCACCCTGCCTCTCATATCAATCGACCATAGCTCATTATCCAGGTCCGCACAGGCCAACAGGTTGCCCTTTTTGTCAAAGTAAAGACCGTTGGCCCTTCCCGGATTTTTATGGAAGACCGACAGCTTGCCGTCCACCGACCACTTGTGAATCCTGTTGTTCGGCTGGTCCGTAAAGAAGACATTGCCTTCGGCGTCAACCGCCGGCCCTTCCGTAAACTTAAAGACGCCCGAAAGTTTTTTCACCGTCGCCCCCGCTGCAATAATACTTGCCTTCCTGGCGCTTGCCGCTTTGATTGCCACCAGGTCGATACCCTTACTCATCCCTAAATTGCGGGAATATTTCTTCTCCCTCGGATTGTTCCAGTGTTCGTGAACGCCGAGGCTGGCAAGTCTTTTGACGTTGCCGGAATGGTCGGGGTCATAAAATGTCCCCGAAGGCGGATTGGTCGCCAGCGCCGCCTCGTGCAGAAAATCATCGACTCCGCCTTTGCGCGGTTGCTCCTCGTATTCGGCATAAAGGAAATCGAAGCCGACCGAGTCAATTGCCACCGCATCCTGTGATGCCAAGAGACTTGAGGTCCAGTCGCCGTTGAAAGGATACGATTTCCATCTCCTTGGCCCTCTGTCCATATCTGTCGGGTGTATCCCACAGTACAGTCCGTCAATCAGGTAAAGGAGGGTCTTGCCGCCGATGTGCGTGTGACCCATCAGGTCAACCAGGGGGCGATAAATCCCCTTTTTCTTGGCAAAAGCGTCTTTATGCATATCAAAATAACCCTTCTGGGCCGGCCACCTTATCAGTGAACCGTAATGGTTCTTGGCGCAGAGAGTCACGCCGGCTCCCGTGTGGGCCTTGAGGTTCGCAAAGTTGATTATGTAGTCGGCCTCGGCAAAACAAACCGGCGCATAGTCGGCCTTATTTCCCTGCGGATTACTGCTCCAGTACAGCGGAATCGAAGATTGTTTCGCAAGGATTCGCCCGAATTTGCCCGTATGGTCTATGCACCGTAAGTTCGGAAACTCCTTGCGGAATATATCGTAGTACTCGTTTGCAAAATACGCTAAGCTGTCAAAGATAGCAATGTCGGCCTCTTTAACGCCGACCGTATTTACAAGCTGTCGCAGCAGGGCAATTAGCATCTGAGGCGACGTATTCATATAATCACTTTTGGTCTCCAGATTGTAATTGTCCAAATTGACTCCTCCGTGCACCCGGATAAAGCCCACAAAGTTTACCTTAATAACAATCTTCTCACCTCGCTTGTACCCGGCTCCTCTTTTACCGCGTTTTTTATTAAAGTATCTAAACAGCTTGTCCCACGCCACAGCGTCACTATCGGTGCCGGTCAGTTCCTGAATCGAACGGGAAATCATTTCGCTCACCCTCGGCAAACTGGTATGGCTGCTCTCCCAAGGATGTCCGTCTCCGGGTCCCTCCCAGTCGGTCGCGTCGGGATCGTGCACCCAAACGACACGCCCCGGATAAATCCCTTCCGCAGTTCCTATCGGCTCATTCACCGCGTGCGGCTCAGCCAGCGCCCACTCATCGCTGCTAATACTCACAGCCAACCAAAGAGCTCCGACACTCGCAGCCAGGCATACCAACCCTATTACATATCGCCTCCGGGCAAAGCTGACCTTCGCCTTTCTAAACGCTACAGCCCACGCACTTAATCCTAATATCCATGCAATAAATCCCGAAGCTAACGGAAAGGCAAACCGCTGACACGGATACGTCGCCCGCGATGGCTTCGGTATAACTCGAACCAAAAACCATATCAGCGAAGCCAAGCCTGCAATGGGAAATAACCAGAATAACCAGGGGTACTTCCTCCTGCGCTTAAGAGATTCACCCGTCTTCGGACAAGTTGAACGCATGTGTTTTTCTTTTGGTAACAGCATTTTTGAATCTCCAAAATAATGAAACGACAACCTGCTTTAGTATGACAAACATATATACCCATTCACTCCTGAAATTCAAACTTAAACAGACAATAGAATACTCCAAAACCTAAATCTCTGTCAACCCAAATCAGCCGCCGAAAACTTGATAGCATCTCTGCTGACGTTGGTATCAACCGCTTTCAGAAACTGTAACGCACCGCTGCATAAATGTTGGTATTGTTTTGGAACTGGCCGAAGAAGGTATTGGGATAGTCCCCGAAGAAGATATTTGCCCCAACCTCAAGGGCCACATTATCGTTTACCTTGTAATTCAGATTTGGCCGCATATAGACATCTTTGTCGGTCGGTGAATAATATGTAAAAAATGAACATCGCAAATTCTGATTCATAAGCAGCTTTGTCAGGCGCACCGTCGCCAGGTGCCGGTCCCTGTCGCGGGCCGGCCCAGACGGCAAATTATCAAGATACTGGCCGTAGTCCACCATATGTTCAATATAATATTGAAGCCCTGCTGTAAAATCCTTGCCCACCTCCTGCGTGTAGCCGCCTAAAAACCGAAGCTCCGAATTATTGACAAAAGCATTGTCTCCGCTTTGGTCATCGTCCGATTCGTAATATCCGAATTCCAGGTTGCCTATCCCTTTGCCCACATTGCCGCGAATACTCGCACC
>DATLBB010000229.1:0-3936 GCA_035527155.1 Sedimentisphaerales bacterium | reverse complement strand
GCACACTGTTGCAGAGCAATCTTGCTCAGCCACCCGGCAAACCTCGATGGATGTTGTAGGCTGTGCAGTTGTGAGTAGGCCTTCATAAAGCTCTCCTGCGCGATGTCTTCTACTTCAGCCGGTTCACCGATTTTACTCATTGCCAGCCCGACGACCATATTCCAGTACCTTTCAACAATTGTCCCGAATGCCGTCATATCCCCGCCCAACGTAGCGCTGATAAGCTGTTCGTCACTGCTCAATGTTTGCTTGAACTCATCCGTCACAAAGTCTCTCCTGGCAATAATCTGTGCCATTCTACAATATAGAACGCCGATCTGCCAAAACCGTTACACCCCCGCAGTAAAATTTAGGGCCGCTAATCGGACAATAAGACCCCGCCGTTTATAATAAAAAAGCCCCCGCGATGGTCTTTGCGAACCATACACTTGGATTATGAGTATAAATAAGTACAATTGTAGATAAATTACGAAACGTAATGAGGTGCTAAATGATGAAGATAGAAAGAGCCTTTTCCAACAAAAGGCCTCTGTTACTGATTCTGCTTTCACTTATTGTTACAACTGGGGGATTGGCCGGCACGTTACTGTTGTTAACGGTTGATAAACCCGTTACTAACCAGCAATCCGTTCAGATGGCTAATATAATGGGAGCACTGCAGAGGGTAGCACGGATTTTCCTGGATGGGTTTGGGCTTTCTAAGGAGCAAACTAAGGAGCAAAAAATGTACAGGAAACTAACTGACGCTGAGGAGCGGATTATTGTTCACAAGGGAACCGAGCCTCCTTTCAGCGGCAAGTATCATAAACATTTTGAAAAAGGCATTTACACCTGCAAACGATGTGGCGTCGAGCTTTTTGAATCATCTTCGAAGTTTAAGTCCGACTGTGGCTGGCCGAGCTTTGATGAGGATGTCGGCCCCTCTGTAAAGCGGCAGCCGGATGCGGATGGCCTGCGGACGGAGATTCTATGTGCAAAATGTGATGCGCATTTGGGACATGTCTTTTCAGGTGAGGGATTCACACCCAAGAACACGCGCTATTGTGTAAACTCTCTCTCGATGGACTTTGTCCCGCATCAGAAGCAGAAGACCCAAAAAGCGATATTTGCGTCTGGCTGTTTTTGGGGAACAGAATATCATTTCCAACGTGCCCCCGGCGTCATCTCGACCATGGTCGGCTACACAGGCGGTAAAGTCGATAATCCAACATACAAACAGGTCTGTACCGACAAAACAGGCCACGCAGAAGCCGTTGAGGTCGTCTTTGACCCTGCGAAAACCGATTTCGAAAAACTTGCCAAACTATTTTTTGAAACCCACGATTTCACTCAGCTAAATCGCCAAGGCCCCGATATAGGAAAGCAGTATCGCTCCGCGATTTTCTATCTTGACGAGCAGCAGCAAGAAACCGCTGCCCGGTTGGTCCGTCAGCTAAGGAAAAAGGGCTACGATGTAAAGACCCGGATAGTCCCCGCCAAAAAATTCTGGCCCGCTGAGCTATATCACCAGGACTATTACAAAAACAACGGCAAAACCCCCTACTGCCACATATATAGAAAAATCTTCTGATACGAATTCTATTTATTAATTGCCGATTGCCTGAACCTGTCATTCCTGCGCAGGCAGGAATCCAAAATATTTACACCCGCAATTTATTGCGCGGGTTTGTATTTACCCCCGCGTGCCACGTGAGGTTTTGTTTAGCCCTGCCACCTGTGGCCGGGTCATTGTGAGGCCTGCCTTTTAGGCCGAAGCAATCTCCCCCCAAAATTTGAAATTTGAAATCTGAAATGTAAAATTGTCTCCACACAAAATCCAACCACAAATTCTCTGTTTTTGATTTTTTAATATATTTATGTTTTTTGTGCCTTTTCGTGACCAATTAAAATCTGCGTCTGATATTTCCTTGTGTCTTAGTGTCTTAGTGGAATAAATCCTGTTATCCCGTCTACATAGCCTCTATGCCCCCTGCGCTCGGAACAAATCCCAAAACCAGGCCCCAAAAACCCAAAACTAAGCCCGAAAACCTAAAAACTAATGGTTCTCCCCAAAAAAATAAAAAAAAATTGTTGACGAACACTCTTACAGGTATTATTACGTGCCAAAATAGAAAATAATGTCGATAGTCGGCATGTGTTGTTGTTGGAGACTGATTGTGAGGTTACGAAACAAATTCCTTTTTGAACAGGGAGGAAAAACAAGTGAGTACTGATGAGGTAGATGTTCAGGCAATTGAAAGCAAAGTGATTGACATAATAAGTGAGCAGATGGGCGCAGACAAGTCTGAAATAACACGGGAAACCTCATTTATTAACGATTTGAATGCCGACTCACTGGACACGGTTGAGCTGGTCATGGAGTTTGAAGACGAGTTTGATATGAGCATCCCTGACGAAGAAGCAGAGAAAATCCAGACGGTCGGTGCCGCAATTGATTACATCGTCAATATTGCACGTTCCAGGGACCAACAGTAGCGAACAAGTTCACTATGAGTAGACGGCGAGTTGTTATTACAGGCTTGGGCTGCGTGACCGCCTTGGCCGAATCAGCCGATACCCTTTTCACTGCGCTGTGTGAGGGAAAAAGTGGCGTCTCTAAAATAGAATCCTTTGACACCAGCACATATCCGGTGAGGATCGGCGGCGAGATAAAGAATTTCGATATAACTAAATATGTCGCCCAGCGGGAGGGTAGACGGATGGACCGCTTCTCGCAGCTCGCAATGGCGGCGGCGATCCAGGCGGTCAATGACTCGGCACTCGATTTCTCCAAAGAGGATGTCTTTCGGGTCGGCGTTATCGTTGGCACCGGAATAGGCGGTATCAAGGAGATTGAAGACCAGCACCTGAGGCTGCTGAGTAAAGGCGTAAGGAAGCTGTCCCCTTTCACCGTCCCAAGGCTTATGGCTAACGCCGCAAGTGGAAATATCGCCATTCGTTACGGACTCCGGGGGCCAAATTATTCTGTCGTAAGCGCCTGCGCTTCGGGCAGTCACGCCATCGGCGAAGCCTTTTCCAACATCCTCGCCGACAAGAGTGACATTGTGATAACGGGTGGTTCCGAAGCGGCCCTTACTCGGATAGGATTAGCGTCATTCTGCGCCGCAAGGTCGCTCAGCACCCGAAATGATAATCCCACAGCCGCTTCAAGGCCCTTTGATAAGGACAGAGACGGCTTCGTCCTTTCCGAGGGTGCCGGCGTCCTCGTACTCGAAGAAATGGGCCGCGCCCAAAAACGCGGCGCACGCATTTATGCCGAGCTTCTCGGCTACAGTGCCACCGATGACGGCTATCACATTACCGCTCCCATGCCGAACGGAGAAGGGGCAGCAATGGCAATGAGATTAGCTCTAAAGGATGGCGGCCTCGAGCCGGAGAGTGTTGACTATATCAATGCACACGGAACGGGCACCGAGCTAAATGATATAACCGAAAGCGCTGCCATCAAAACTGTCTTTGCCGACCATGCTTATAAATTGCTCGTCAGCTCGACAAAAGGCAGCCTCGGCCATTTACTTGGGGCCAGCGGAGCGGTCGAGCTTATAGTATGTGTAAAAGCCATTAACGAATCGACTGTCCCCCCTACTATCAACCTCGATAATCAGGATGAACGCTGTGACCTAAAGATGGATTTTGTGCCCCTAAAGGCTCGGCAGGCGAATGTCAATATCGCAATGAGCAATTCTTTTGGCTTCGGCGGCCACAACGCCTGCCTCATTGTTGGAAAAGTTTAGCACATCTGGCATCTTGTTTAGGGACTCTAACAAAATCAAATATGCCTGCTAACAGCGTTTCTGCCAATATTCCATACTTACCATACTGCTTCAATTTCTTATCCGATATTAAAACCTGCTGCTGAAAAACCGCTAAACGCCTTATATTCTGCAACATCTAATTTGATGGGTGGCAGCCTCAAGTGAGTCCCGAAAAATCCGC
>DATLBB010000228.1:0-6458 GCA_035527155.1 Sedimentisphaerales bacterium | reverse complement strand
TCCTTGTCGAGCACTGCCCGTAGGAAATCGTCTGTGTGGATATGACCCTTCATTAGGACATCAGCTCGGCCGGTGCTAACCAGTTGGGCGGCACAGAGGGCGGCCCTCTCCGGAACGGGTTCGGACACTACATCGTCTTTGGTCAGTGTCAGATCCGCTTGCTCAGCATATGCACGAATAACCTTCTCATCACCGACCAGAACAGCGGTTGCAACGCTGGCTTCTATAGCAGCCTTCACTGCCTCTATTACCGTCAGATCCGCGGCCGCTGCCACGGCCACCCGTTTCACGGGGTAATCCTTAACCGCCGCGACGATTTCACTCAGTTTTTTCATGTGCTTCCTTTTCCCCTTGATTCTCCGTTGGCACGATTTTCCATAATTTGACTCGGTGCAGGGCGTCGTCGCGTTTGAATAGTGGCTTCATCTTATTTCCCCCTACCAGCCAGAGTCACATATGTGGCTGTAGCAGTCTTTTGAAAGTCTCTTTTCTTCTCCGAGTTCATGATGATATCACCTACAGAAATTTGCTGCCATACTGTGTTGGGCGGTTCGATTTCCATCCGATGGCTGGACTCTGTTTATGAAAGTATTCGCGGGCTTTCGCCGCGATTTGGCGTTCGGTCATCTTAATCCCGCGTTTCAGAATCCGTCGGAGCGAGTCACCGACCTGGAACAACGCGAACTTGATGCTCGACGAGCCGCTATTGATCGTCAGCACGCCGGCGTGAGTCGGTTTCGGGGGTGACTGGTTTGTCATTCTGCAACCTCCAATTCAAACGAAGCCAGTTTCGCACACGTGGACGTGTAATCCGTGTGACAAATACCTCGAATTCCCAAGCCTTCCGCGACATGGACGAACATCAGAAGGTTCTCAATATAGACAACCTGATTGGCCGGAACCTGTGCGATATCGAGCGCAACACGAAAAATGTCCGCATCAGGCTTTCGCAAGTGGACGAAGCAGGAGGAAATGAATAAATCCACGAAAGCATCAAGCTTGAACTTTCGAATACGATACGAATTGAGTTCACGTGCTTCGTTGCTGACCACAGCCACCTTTAATCCATGCCGTGCCTTAAGCTCACGGACCAACTCTATCATTTTGGGATATGGCTTCGACTGGGCGAACATGAATTTCCGAAACTGAGCCGGAGTAAACGGCCGCTCCTCGTAGAACACCACCCGGCTCAAGTATTCCTCAATAGTGAGCTTGCCCAACTCGTAAGTATCGAATGCCTGGTTATGCCGACTTTCCATCTCTTCCGGATTCAGGTCGAACGCTTTGGCCGCCAGTTTGCGGGAGACGTGCCCCCATCCGTCGCTAAGCAAAACGCCGCCGATATCCAGGAGCAACGCTGTAATTGGACTACTCTTTTTCATTCAGCTTCCTTCACCATAATCGTGCCTCTTGAAGCAGCGTTCAAGATTTGGTTTTTGTGGCATCGGTTCTCCTTACACCACTCTCTTAAAGTCGATATATCCGAGTTCCACATTCGTGCGGACCAGTTGCACACGGATTCCGCGGCCGACATCCATGCCTTCAAAACCGCTCTCCAGTTTTCCTTCAATGGGCGGATGCAGAAGACGGACCCATGTGCCTTTGGCAGATGCGCCGGTTACGATGGCATCGAACCGCTCCCCGATCCTTGAAGAAAGCAGCATGGCCGCAGCTGATTTGGCAACTAAGCGCTCTACCTTGTTGGCATCATCTCCCTTCTGAGTGCAATGTTTGGCCAGTTCCACCAATTCATCCTGGCTGTAGGGCATAGGTGATCCGCTCAGTGCCGCCTTGAGGATCCGCTGAGTGATCATATCCGGGAACCGGCGGTTGGGAGCTGTTGAGTGGGTGTAATCTTTGACGGCAAGACCAAAGTGACCTGGTGCCTCCTCATCAGGGAATTCAACGACATATTCACCGGGCCCGAGCAATTTGATAACGCTGAGAGAAAGATCAGGAAAGCGGAGAGGGTCAGCGGCTTTTGCCGATACGAGGAATTGCTCCAGGGCCTTTGAGTCGGGCTCCCAGGGCAGCGTTGAGCCACGCTCTGCGGCAAGCTCAATGATCCGGTCCCAGCGCTTGGGTATGCGGACTATGCGCCGCAGCGATGTAAACTTTTTGGACGCGAGGTATCGTGCGGTAACGCCGTTGGCAGCGATCATGAAGTCCTCGATAATTTCTTTGGCCCTGTTCTTTTTTTCGGCTTCCAGGTCCTTGATCTCATCTCCGTCAAAGACCGGACGTGCTTCTATTGTTTCGATGTCAAGCGCACCGTGCAGGTGCCGGAGCGCTTTTAGTTTCTGGGCCACGCGGTCCTGAAGTCGAAGGTTCTCGTCGAGACCTTTGATCGTGTCGATTCCTTGCGGCATCGGGCCATTACCCTCAAGCCAGGCGGCAACGCTGTTGTAGGCAAGCTTTGCACAATTACGGACTATCGCTCCATAGATGTCCGAACTCTGAAGCGAACCATCCCCGGCGAGAACCATTTCAATGACGATGGCAAGGCGGTCTGATTCATAGTTGAGAGAGGTAATATCCGTGGAGAGTTTCTCGGGCAGCATCGGAAACGTCTCGGCAACAGTATAGACCGAGGTGGTGTTTTGCCTCGCATGATCATCAAGTGCCGATTGCTTCTTGACGACAGCGTCAACATCGGCAATGGCGACAAGGACCTTTGCGGCCCCGTTGGGCATGGCTTCGGCAATGGTAAGCTGGTCTATATCACGCGAATCATCGTTGTCGATGGAGCACCAGAGAAGGTTCCTTAGATCGCGCGTCGATTCCTCAGTTCGCGTCGCCGGCCCGTGGATTCCGTCGAGCTCGGCGATTGCCCGAGGAGAAAAATCCGGGAAAAATCCTCTTTCCATCATCACCCGCCGTGCAATTTTTCTTAAGAAAGACCGGTGTTGTCTGTCGTTTGTATTCGTCATATTATCACCTTCATTAATTCGTCACACCTGCAAATAAACCAGGTCTTCGACACCTGTTTATTACCGCTGCCATAGTATTTGAGCGGCTTCCAGAGGAATCGCAACACTATCGTAGTTAGGTATTACCCTGGCCGTATAGTCTGTCGCAGGTCGGGTCGCTGATACCATTGCATTGTAGATGTAACCTCTTACTGCGCCCGCCAGTTGTTGGCCTCGCTTCATCTCCTGCCGTACAGGACTACTGTCATTTATCCCATCCGCATAAAGATCCACTCGAACCGCATTCGGGTCGATGTCGTTGAGATAGACCTCAACTTCAAATATGTGCCGCTGTCCGTTGGTTTCAACTTTTATTTCGCCGAAATGCATCGATGCCCATTTTTGTTCGAGAGTATGTTGCCAATTCACCAGCTTTTTCCCCATTGCACCTTTATCGGCGGCGCGTTTGTTGTATGCCGCCGCGGCAGGCAGATAATGCTGCTCGGTGTATTCGCGCACGGTGCGATTGGCAGAAAAACGAGGCGTCAGTTTCGCCATGCTTTCACGAATACGTGCTACCCAGGTTTTAGGAACACCTTTCTCATCACGATTATAAAACTCGGGGATCAACTCGTGTTCAAGCAGGTTGTAAAGTTCGTTTGCTTCGACAGTGTCCCATGTTGGATCATCGCCATGTTCTTGGCCGTCTCCTAGCGCCCATCCTACCTCCGGCGTGTATGCTTCGGCCCACCAGCCATCCAACTCCGACAGATTGATGCCTCCATTGACAAGCACTTTCATGCCGCTGGTTCCGCTTGCCTCCCACGGACGACGTGGTGTGTTAATCCAGACGTCCACCCCCTGTACGAGGTGTTCGGTAACATGCATGTCATAGTCGCTAAGGAATACTGCATGCCGGCGTACATCTGGCTGCCGGATAAAACGCGTCCATTCCCGAATCAGGTCTTGCCCAGCCTGGTCTGCAGGATGGGCCTTACCAGCAATTATCAGTTGCACTGGCCGTTTTGAATTGCTCAACAGGCGAAGCAGCCTCTGCGGGTCGTGCAGTAATAGGTTCGGTCTTTTATAAGTTGCGAAGCGCCGCGCAAACCCAAGCGTCAATGTGTTGGGGTCAAATAGATTCTTCGCAGCCTCGACCGCTTCGGGTAGCGCAGAGGATTCCTCCAATTGCCGTGATAATCTTTCACGGGCATATTCAACTAGAGACTTACAAGCAGCGGTACGAAATCGCCAGAGCCTCGAATCGGAAATGCGCCGAATATCCTGCTCCAGAGTCTCCGTTGTTCCAAGCCATCTCTCTTTGCCGCACGCCTCGGTCCAAAGCTCATCAGCCTCCGCCGAATCCCACGTCGGCATATGAACACCGTTGGTAACGGACCCTATTGGCACTTCATCTTCTGACCAGCGGGGGAAAAGAGATTGAAACAAGCGACGGCTCACTTTCCCATGCAAGCGGCTCACGCCATTTACCGATCCGCTGCCTCGCATGGCCAAATAGGCCATATTGAAATACTCCGACGAATCGTTAGAGTTTTGCCGTCCAAGAGCAAGTAAATCATGGATTGATATACCAAGTCTGTTCTGGGCATACCAACCAAGGTATTGCTCGATGAGGGCTGGAGCAAAACGGTCAAAGCCGGCGGCTACCGGTGTGTGAGTGGTAAAGAGGTTGCCGGCTCGTGTAACTGCAAGTGCGACTTCAAAAGGCTGACCTGTATCTTCCATGAAATTTCTTGCGCGTTCCAGCACAGCGAAGGCAGCATGCCCTTCATTCAGGTGGCAGACCTCCGGCTGGATATCTAGCGCACGGAGCAGTCGCCATCCTCCAATCCCGAGGATGAGCTCTTGTTTAAGTCGCAGCTCCGGCCCGCCTCCATAAAGTTCGCTTGTAATTCCTCGATGAGCAGGAAAGTTTGCAGCGTCATTGGTGTCTAGCAGGTAAAGTTTGACTCTGCCAACCTGTACCTGCCAGGCACGCAGCCACACTGAATAACCGGGAAGCACAACTTCCAGTCTCAACCACTCGCCGTTCGGTTTTCGCAGAGGTGTAATTGGCAACTGCCCCGGGTCGTTATACGGATACAGTTCCTGCTGCGAACCATCCTTATCAATCACCTGGCGAAAATAGCCTTGCTGGTATAATAATCCCACGCCGACAACCGGCACACCCAAATCGCTGGCGGCTTTAAGCTGGTCGCCTGCCACATTACCAAGTCCGCCCGAATATATGGGCAGGGCCTCGCTCAGCATAAATTCCATACAGAAATAAGCAATGCAGGTTAAAGCAGCTTTGGGATGATTTTGCTGAAACCACGCGGGTGCTGCCGACTTGCGGCCCTTGAGTTCTAAAAGCTCATCCACTTCCCTGCGAAATTTGGTGTTAGCCAATAAGTTCTCAAGTTTTTCCTGGGAAACAGTCTGCAAAACGACCCATGGATTTTGTGTCAGTTCCCACAATTCAGGGTCGAGTTGTCTCCAGACTTTGTCCCCATAATGGCTCCACGACCATCGCATATCCAGAGCAAGCTCAGCCAAAGAATAGAATCCATCCACTTCTGTTGGTAGAAAAGAGTTTAGCTTACTCACACGTGTTTGTTTGTTCATGGTCACTCCACAATTACTTTGATGGCTTTTTTGTTAAGGCACCAATCAGCGTGTCGAACGGCTCGTCGAATTCCCCAATGCCTTCATCTTAAAGTTGAAGGATCGCCTTGTCGATGTCGTCGAGATAGACTTCAGCTTTAAATTTATGTTGTTAACTGTCAACGTCCTTCTTTTTGCGTGGTGTATTTGCTTTTTCTTTTTCAGTGGAAACGCCGGCAGTTAACATAAATCTTAATGCTTGGTCAACGCTCAATTCTATAGGTTCAAGCTTTGATTTTGAAACCATAATTGTAAAACCGCCCACCTGATAACTCCACGGCAAATAGACAGCCACCTTGTCATCTTTGTAAATTTTTTCAGGCAAACCCTCAAAATCTTCACGAGTAACAAGCCCCATGATTTTAATATCATCTTCGATTAATGTAACCATTACAACTTTGTTAAAATCTTTATTTTTAGATGAATCAAAAAAGCTTGTTAAATCCCGGATAGAGCTGTAAAAGAATTTTATCAAGGGCAATTTTTCAATGATATTTTCGCCCCATTGAAATATTTTTCTAAAAAGCCATAATTTCAGGAGAATACCTATTGCAAGTATTACAAAAAAACTAGCCAAAACGCCCATTCCAGGCAGATAGAATTTTTCAGGTAAAACAAGCCTTATAGCTTTTCCTAAAATAGATTCAGCCGAAACAGCCAGCCAGTAAAGAATGTATATTGTCAAAGCCACTGGTAAAATTGCCAGCAGGCCTTGAAGGAATAGTTTGCCTATTTTTTTTATCATCTTAGCTCGACTTTTGCCAATTTTTAGGCTATTGAACGATGGATAGCAGATTCATTATACCAGCAAACGGACTCCTGCCGATGCTTATTATTGTTTACGACAATAAGTTCGGAAAGGAGTCCATTATGCTTACTATTCCA
>DATLBB010000227.1:0-10689 GCA_035527155.1 Sedimentisphaerales bacterium | reverse complement strand
TTGATAGCGGCCTCATTGAATGCGGCGCTTGCCCAGCGATTGGTCAGGAAGATTTGCCCGAAGTGCAAAGCCAAATACAAGGTGCCGAAAAAAATCCGCAAATACGTAGACGACTCAGGTGTCAAGCCGGAACATCTTTTCGCAGGCAAGGGCTGTGATGATTGCAGGGGCTCGGGCTACGCAGGCAGAATGGGTATTTACGAACTGTTGGTTATTGACGATGGATTCAGGGACATGATTAACAGAGACTCTTCGGTCAGTAATATGCGCCGCGTTTTTCACCAGAGCGGTCAGCCGGGTTTGTTTGAGGACGGGATGATAAAGGTCCGGCAGGGTCTGACGACCATAGAAGAAGTGCTGCGCGTCACGGAAGTCTACAGCGACGCATCCGAAGCAGTCTCAGACAAAAACCTGAAACCCGTTCAGCATAAGGAACACAAGAGCAGGTAGGTGGTAAATTTTACGGGAGCGAACCGTAGGGTTGGATTTGCGATTATGATTATGTTTAAGAAATATGTTATCCCTGGTTTAGTACTATTAGTTACCGGCGCCGCTGTGCTTGGGTGGCTCCTCGCCCAGGAAAGAAAAGAACAGCAGAAGGCTTCTTCCTATAAGTTGAAGTATGGTTCAGAGTCCGGTGAGTATCTCAAGCAATACAATGAATCGTTGCAATTAGCTCTGGACAAATATGGAAAGACCAAAACAGAAGCTCAGCTAAAGCAGGAACAGCGGGAAAGACTCAAAGCTGACCTGAACAAATTGGCCGCAGGTAACAAAGATACTTATCCCTTTGCCGACATTCTTTACGGCGAGAACTGGCAAAAAGAATTAAGCAAATACAAAAAGCGAAAAGAGCTGAGGGAGTTAATTTTTACCGGCTCTATTGTGTGTACGTTTACAGGGGGGGCTATTTTTACCTGGTGTCTGTTACTATGGACAGGTCGGCCCCTTATTAAAGCCTCCTCTCATCTGAGAAAATCTGTCGCCGGTTTTTTCAGAAGCCGAAGTAGAGGCAGAGATAAAGAGCTATTGCAAGCCAATGCAAAAGCGAAAATAAAACCTAAGGCTCAAGCCGATGAAAAAGTCGGAGTTGAAAGTGCTGCAATAGAAAATGGAACAACTTTTGGGCGGCAGGAGAAACAACGGGGACAGCAAGGCCGGGTTACGAAACTTTCACATGTACTCAGAAATTCAGGCTGGCAGAGTTTAGAAGCGAATTCCGCCGGCCAGGGTGAGCAGGCTCTGCCAAAAACACCTTGCTCGACGAAAAGCAGACACCGCGTTGAAAATTCAGCAAAAAATACTGAGAAAATTGCCGTGTTACTTTCAGATGAAAAATCCACCGAGGATGTGGAGTCGTTAAAAGCCGCAGCAGAAAGTGTGAACGTAAGTACCAAACTTGAAGATTCGCTCAAAGCCCAAACTGAAAATCTGGAAAAACAGATGGCGGAATTCAGGCAGATGGCTCAAGGTGTTCAGCAAACCGCACTTGAGCAATCAAAACCGCTCAACGGCACCCTCAGCGAGCTTACTCAACAGGTGTCAGCCATTCGTGAATACGCTTCCTCCCAACAGGACAGACTGAAAAAACTTCAGGACGGTTATGACTGGAACATAATGAGGACTTTTTGCCTGCGCGTTATTCGCTGCATTGATAATCTTGAAAGTCGTATTAGTCGGCTGACGGAACAGGACATCGAAGTGGCAGACCTTGAGGAAGTAAGGGATGAGCTGGTCTTTGCTTTAGAGTCCAGTGGTGTTGAACAATTTGAGCCCGAAATAAACAGCGATTATCACGGACAGGAAAAGTATGCAGAGGCTGTCAAAGAGAAGGAATGCTGCGATGACTCAAATCAGACAGGCAAAATTGCACATGTAATCAGGCCGGGTTATCAATACTTTATTGACGACGAGAATTTCAAGGTAGTACGTCCAGCTCAGGTCAAGCTGTTTGGTTAGATTTATTAAAGAGCCTCATTTTGCAGTAAGTCGCAAAATGAGAAGCCAAATAAGATACGAGGGTTTAAAATGGCTAAAAAGGTATCTAAAACAGCTAACATAGTAGGTATAGACCTCGGAACCACATTCTCAGCATTAGCGGTTCTTAATGCTATCGGTAAGCCGGAGATAATCCCGAACGCTGATGGTGAGAGGCTCACGCCGTCCGCGATTTTCTTCGACGAAGAGAACTCTGATGTAGTCCGGGTAGGCGTTGAAGCGATAAATTCACGGCATCTAAATGCTGAAAGGTCCGTCCGCTGGATAAAGCGGAATATGGGAGATGCGGGTTATTGCAAGAATATTGATGGGAAGGACTGGACGCCCGTGGAATTATCCAGTTTGATCCTGAAAAAGCTCAAACAGGACTGCTCAGCCGAACACGGTGAAATCCATGATGCCGTTATTTCGGTTCCCGCTCACTTTGACGAAATTCGCAGAAAAGCGACTATGGACGCAGGTATTGCAGCCGGGCTGAACGTGATTGGAATTGTCAACGAGCCGGTGGCGGCTGCATTATATTATACTACAACACGCAACGTTTCGGGAAAGGTCCTCGTATATGACCTTGGAGGAGGCACCTTCGATGTGACCATAATGGACGTCAAGGGACATCAAATGGACATTATTTGTTCACAGGGCGACCATGCGCTCGGCGGCACCGACTTCGACCAGAAAGTATTAGAGATGCTGGAGCAGAACTACAAAGACAAGTTTGGCGCCGAGCTGATTAACTCTGATGAGGACAGGGCAAAGTATGAAGACGAAGCCGAGGATGTTAAAAAGACATTATCACGGCGCGCCTCTGCGAAGAAGATGCTCTACGGCCCGGCAGGTAACACGAGAGTAGAAATCAAAAGAGAAATGTTCGAGGAAGCTATTTCATCGTTGATAGCTCGTACTGATATCATGGTGGAAGTGGCCCTTGAGGAGGCGGGTGTTGAACCTTCCGGTATCGATAAGGTACTGTTAGTAGGCGGCAGCACCCGGATTCCATTAGTCCAGAAACACCTGGAAAAAACGTTCGGTTCCGCCCCTGAGATTACAGTTAATGTGGACGAATGTGTCGCACTCGGCGCTGCTTTACACGCCGGATTGACGCTGCTTAGAGAAAAGCCGGAGGTGGTGCCGGCAGGAATTTCCAGCGGGCTCAAAGATATTGAACTCACGGATGTTTGTAATCACAGTTATGGCACTATTTGTGCTCCCATTGACAAGGAAACCGGCCGACGCACAATTCAGAATCGTATCATCCTGAAGAAAAACACGCCGCTGCCCTGCGAAACTTCAAAGATGTTCTACACGATGTCCAAGGGACAAACAGAGGTTGAGATAACCATAACCCAGGGAGAAGATACAGCCCCTGAGTATGTAAATAAGGTTGCAAAGCACAGGCTTAAGCTTCCTCCGGACAGGCCGGCCGAACGTCCGGTCAAAGTTACGTACAGCTATGATGTAAACCAGAGAATGCACTGTAAGTTTGAGGACATCGAGTCGGGCGGAGCTCTTGAGGTCGACCTCTGCTTAGACGAAGATGACACGATGTCCGAGGGCGACACAAAGCAAAAGGGCAATCAATTGAAGCATGTAAAAGTCGAATAGCAATCTCAGCAGATATGCAAATGGGCGAACTTGCGATCATAACTCTGATTTTAGCGCTAGCAGCGGCAGTAATGATTTTTCTTGTTTTGACCGGTCAAGTTCGCGCACCAAAGTTGATTAGTTACTGCAACTTTCAGGGATTGATTAGTCGCCTCAGATTTCCAACTTTAAGTAAAGCAGGCTCTATGCAGATTGCCGAGTCTTCAGCACTGCCCGACTTGAGGGTCCTTAATTGTCGCGTACAACCAACAAGACAGATGGAGGACAGCAGCGTTTTTGATGCTTTTACCGTGCAAATTGCCGGCGCAATTCGCGCTCCCAGCGATATGCACTATACAACTTTGCAGGTTTCAATCACGGATGTTACAGATGGAGCTCACGACGCCAAACCAGTACATCGCGCCGTGAAACAGTGGCAGTTTCAGGACTCGCCGGTCTTTTGCTACAGTGCTGACCTCGGTAAAACCCCCAAGCAGGTCACCACTCTGTTAGACTGGACCACCGTTGCCCAATTACAGCTTGACTGGCTCCTGTTCCCGCACAAAGGAAAGAGAGACTTGCAGTTCAGCACATCAATACTATCCCGCCGGAACGGCGAACAGCTTGCTTGTGCCACATGCACTTTTAGTTATGACAATCCTGAGTTTGGCTATATGGAATTGCAGGAAAAGAACCAGCGGGTCAAAACCCTGGCAGTGGCACTGGCATTTGCCGTCAGCGCTGCGGATGGTAAACTATATGACTGCGAGGTTGAACTCATAAAAAACTGGGCAAGAGACAACTTTGATTCTACTCAGGTCTCTTATAAGGGACGCCGCAAATTAGAGAGGGCATTGAACAAAACCATTGCCTTCTTCCGCGACGGCAATCAGCTCGACACTTATACAATTTGTAACGAAATCGTTGATATTGCGCCACTCGCGGAACGCTATGACATTTTAGACCTTTGCCTGCATGTGGCACGGGCCAACGGTGTCGCTGCGGCTGAAGAAATAGCTCTTTTGAAACACCTGGCAGACTGGCTCGAAGTTGACACGAACAGGTTTCGTGACATGGTGGAAAGAACCCTGCCAGTCGGCATGCATGAAGTTAGGGATGAGGAAGTTATACTTGGGCTCAGTTCGGATATGAGCAAAGAAAAAACTCGACGTCAGCTAAATAAACAGTTCTGCAAATGGAATTCGAGAGTAACAAATTCCAACCCCGAAATTCAAAACCAGGCTGACCAGATGCTAAACCTCATTGCTGAGGCAAGGAGAGAATACATAGGCCAGGATACGCCTCGATGAATATCCCCGGCGGTGAGGCCTTTTTAACGGTAATTATGAAGATAACTACGATTTCCGTAATAAGGCACTTCCATTTGTCAAGACAAAAAACCGGCAACCTCCATCGTTAGCCGACCAACGTTAGCCGACCAATCTGCTGATATAGCTTGTCCTCTCTCCGGGCTTGCTCTTCGTTGTTTTTTGTGTATCGGTCTGCCGGTATCCCGGGCAATAGTTCCAACACCTTTTTCTTCCACTTCGAGAATAAAGGCAAGACAGATGAGATAAAATATTGTTTACATGTCCTATTTGGTTATGTATGGTGTGTTTGGCCGTAGGTGAAAAGTGGAGAGAAAAGTTGACCAGGCCCAGAGTTATCACGATTATTATGTTCTGTTTGAATTAAAAAGGACGTTCATCACATGGCGGCAAAAACAGGTTTTGATAATGAAAAGTATTTACAAGAACAGACGGAGGCCATACTTGAGCGGGTTAATCAGTTTAACAACAAGCTGTATCTGGAATTCGGCGGGAAACTTCTGTTTGATTATCATGCGGCACGGGTGCTTCCCGGCTTTGACCCCAACGTTAAAATGCGCTTGTTACAGAAAATACACGACAACATAGATGTTATTCTGTGTATTTATGCAGGGGACATTGAGAGAAAAAAGGTGCGGGCTGACTTCGGTATTACCTATGATTCAGACGCTCTGAAAACAATCGATGACTTCAAGGAATGGGGCATCGACGTTACGGCCGTGGTCATTACACGCTACGAAAACCAGCCCTCAGCCAGGGCGTTCAAGAACAAGCTTGAACGGAGGGGAGTAAGCGTTTATACGCACAAATTCACAAAGGGCTACCCTACGGATATCGACACCATCGTAAGCGACGAAGGTTACGGTGCAAACGAACCGATACATACCAAAAATCCAATCGTAGTTGTGACCGGGCCCGGACCGGGAAGCGGGAAACTGGCCACCTGCCTTTGCCATTTGTACCATGAATACAAAAACGGGAATGAGGCCGGGTTTGCCAAGTTCGAAACATTTCCCATCTGGAATTTGCCCTTGAAACATAAGGTCAACGTTGCCTACGAGGCCGCAACGGTCGACCTCAAAGATGTAAACGGCATCGATTATCACCATCTGGAAGCGTACAATGAAAAAACGGTCAACTACAATCGCGATATCGAAGCTTTTCCGCTGCTGAAAAGAATCATAGAAAAAATCACAGGCAAGGAATCCTTTTACAAATCGCCGACTGATATGGGCGTCAACCGTGCCGGTTTTGGAATCGTGGATGACAAGGTGGTTCAGGAAGCCGCGCACCAGGAAATCATCAGGCGGTATTTCAGGTGTGTCTGCGAATACGCAATGGGTTTCGTGGAAAGAGAAATACTGGAGAGGTCGGAACTTATCATGAAAAACGTTGGTGCAACAGTGGAAGACAGAACCGTGGTATTACCGGCCCGACAAGCTGCACGAAAAGCACGTGAAAGCGGCAAGGGCAATGAGGGCATTTTTTGCGGGGCCGCTATCGAACTCCGGGACGGAACCATTATTACGGGCGAGAATTCTCCGTTTATGCACGCGGCGTCGTGTCTTGTTATCAACGCCACGAAGCACCTCGCTGGTTTGCCGAAAAAAATGCATCTTTTGCCGCAGAATATCACGGATTCTGTACGATACCTGAAAAAGGAAATCATGAACGGGAAAATGATAAGTCTTGACCTCGAAGAAACATTAATCGCCCTGAGCATCAGTGCCATATCGAATCCCGCCGCCCAGATGGCTGTCGAGCATTTGAAAGAGCTCAAGGGGTGCGAAGTTCATATTACTCATATTCCCACAACTGGGGATGAAGCCGGATTAAGAAAGCTGGGTGTCAATCTTACCTCAGACCCTGATTTTTCTTCAAAAAGACTTTTCATTAACTGAACGCCGTGATGGCCGTGTTTTCGTTGTAGGAAAGTCCGTGTGCCGTCTTGCCGGCCAAAGCTGCATGGTTGATGGGAATTAAGTGGTTTCCGGAGTCCTTCATAGACTTTCGCCGTTTCTGCTTCTCGCTCCACATGGTACTGAGAGTGGATTGTGGATCCATGCGTCAACGGTTCCGACCGAGCGGGTAACTGTTATGAAATCCGCCCCAGGATGCGGTCCAGAGAATCCGAACTTTGGTAAATCAAGGCCTCCGGATAGTGTGGATAGGGATGAAAATACTCAAAGGTAACGTATCCACGATACCCTGCTTTATCTAATTCCTCCATTACAGCGGGCCAATTGGTAGTGCCGTCCAGCAGCGGGCGAAACGTTTCCAGTGAGTAATCGGTGCTCTTCTTCGAGAATTCTTTAAAGTGGATATTCTTGATGCGTTTACCCATTATCCGCGCCCAGTGCTCGGGATGCTGGAATATCGAGATATTTCCGGTGTCGAAATGAATCTTCACATTTTCACTTTGGAACGAGTCGACGAAATCGTTCATTTCCATCGGCGTCATAAGATAACCGTTGAAGAAGATGTTTTCGATGTTCAGGGAGACCTTTAGTCTTTCGGCCTGGCGGGCCAGCTTTTTGACGGCTTCTCTGGCGCGGCGATCGCAAACGTCGTTGGGCACCGGCTCATAATCGTCCCGCCAGGGGATATGGACCGCACCCGGCACGAGCAACACGTTTTCCACGCCGAGGTCGTGAGCGGCATTCGCGATTTTTCCGGCCAGCTCGATACCTTTCGCGCGTTTGGCCGGGTCGTTGCTGGTCAAAGGATAAGGCCAGAAAAGAAAAGAGCAAAGCCCGCTAATCCGGATGCCGATTTTGTCGGCCAACCGTCGAATGTCGCGGTAGTCTCTCGTTCCTGACTTAGGTGAAAGGTCATTCTCTAAGTCGTAGTTCAATTCAATACCGTCATATCCGGCGTCCTTGGCTAACTGAAGGCATTCCTTCAAAGTCATTCTTTGGGGATAAGGAAACGCCCACTGGTTGATGGATTTCTTCATGGCATAGCGTTTGGGTGAACCCTTTCGAGGGTCGGGCCTGCGCTTCGTCGTCTCCGCCCGAGCTCCGCTGGAAAACGCCACCGCGCCGGCAGAAGCCAGCACCGCCTTGATAGCGTCGCGGCGAGTCAGACAATTGTGTCCTCCTTGGGAGTCCTCACGGACCGGCGGCAAGATTCTCTCTTGCGAATTAATTTTGCGGTTACTTTTTGGCCAATATTCCATAAGGATACTCTTTCATAATATAAATGATATCAGGTTTTGGATGTCCTGTCTGACATTTCACGTTTACGGCCGCTCAGCGACATCTCTAAGCTTTATGTCCAATAATATATCAAGATCCTCCCGATACTGCAAGCATTTTGACTGCTTCTCGGCAGTTTATCGTGTAGAAGAACCACAGAAACACGATTCTGGTGGCTGATTTCAATTGGCAAAACCAGCACAAGACAGACTGGAATTTGGCGGGCGATTCGAGTATCATGATTATCCAAAAGCATGTTGGCTCGACCGGCAGAGAATTAAATGGGAGCAGTGTGCTTTTTTCTGTCCTTAAACAAAGGAACATCAATTATGCTTATCGAAATGAACACAATGCAAAAGAGGCATCCAGGGATAGTTTTGTTGACAATTTGTCTGGTCCTAATGTGGGACGGTTTGTGTGTTGAACCTGAGCAGCGGGCTTTTGGCATCCAGGATTCCTCGCACGAGTACTTCAAGATTCAGGTTGTGGACCGTGAGACCGGGCGTGGTGTGCCTTTGGTCGAATTACGAACCACCAACAATATAAAATATTTTACGGACAGCATTGGTATTGTCGCATTTTATGAACCGGGCTTAATGGATAGAGACGTCTTTTTCTTTGTTGAAAGTCACGGTTATGAATTCCCGAAGGACGGATTTGGCTACCGTGGAAAAAGGCTTAAGACATCACCGGGAGGAAGCGTGGTTATAGAGATTGACCGTCTCAATATCGCTGAGCGACTTTACCGCGTTACGGGGCAGGGGATTTATCGTGACAGCATTCTTACCGAACATCCAGTTCCGTTACAAAATCCGGTCCTCAACGGACAGGTAACCGGACAGGATTCGGTTTATACGTGTATATATCACGGCCGGTTGTTCTGGCTTTGGGGTGACACGGGGAGACCATCGTATCCATTGGGGCACTTTGCCACGGCCGGCGCGGTTTCGGAGTTGCCAGGTCGTGGGGGGCTGGACCCGGCGACGGGTGTCAATCTAAAATACTATGTTGACGAAAATGGATTCAGCCGACCGGTCTCGCCTTTGAAGGAGCGTGGTATGGTCTGGCTTGACGGATTGCTGTCCGTCAGGGACAACAAGGGCCGGGAGCGGATGGTGGCCAAATATGCGCGAATGAAGAGTCTCGGAGAAGCGTATGAACGTGGATTGATGGTTTTCAACGATGCAAATGAGTTATTTGAGCCGCTGGTGCGTTCAGGCATAGATTACCTGCCTTATCCGGCCTCTGGACATGCTTTCAGAGTGAATTTGGACGGGCAGGAATATTTTTATTTTGGTACACAATTTCCTTTAGCGGTCCGTATGCGCGTAAGTGCCGAGTGGGATGATGTTATTGACATCAACCTTTGCGAGGTGTTGACCACCCTTGAGCCGAAGAAGTCTACCGGCCGGCGCGGACCGCGCCTGGACCTGGGTGACTCAAAGACGCCCTACCGCTGGGTGCGTTTTGGGGATCTGGTGGGCAGTGACACCGCCGCAAAGACTTCCGTTATCAAGGCACTGAGAAAAGAGAAGCAGGATATACGTCTGTACGATATAGAATCGGGCAAGGAAATCTTTCCTCACGGCGGGACGGTTTATTTCAATGCCTACCGAAAACGATGGGTAATGATCACAGTTCAGCAGTTCGGCGAGAGATCTTTTCTTGGCGAGGTCTGGTACGCCGAGGCCGACACGCCGGTTGGGCCGTGGGCCTATGCGAGGAAGATTGCAACGCATAACAAATACTCCTTCTATAATCCGAAGCAGCACCCGTATTTTGACCAAGGCGGCGGGCGGGTGCTCTTTTTCGAGGGTACTTATTCACATACGTTTTCCGGTTCTGCTGAGACTGCGACACCGCGTTACGACTACAATCAAATCATGTACCGATTGAATGTTGACGATCCCCGTCTTGTGCTGCCGGTGGCGGTATATCAGATACGGGACAGGCGGGAAGAGACGGACTATCTGCTGCGCGAGGGCGTGGAAAAGGCTGGCAAGTGGGGCTTAGTCGAGTCAATACCTTTTTATGCGATAGAGCCGTCCAGAGCTAACGAAAAATTGATTCCTGTTTACGCTCATAATGTCACCGGCAAAAAAGGTCGAACAACTTCCCTGACCGTTGAGCTTCCTGATTCGTTAGCCAAGCCGCTTTTCTATGCTTTGCCGCCGACCGAGCCCGCAAGTGGGAATTCATGCATTACAGCCCTTTATGAATATATTCATTCTAAAACGGGACAGCGCATTTATTCAATCGAGGCACGATTGGGCAAAAAAGGCTGGATTCGGACGGAGAATCCTTTGTGCCGGGTATGGAAAGCTCGGCCGGCCCCCCTTCTTTTGGACAGTAAAGCCAAACCGAGTATCGTGCGTTAAGTTAAGAGGAGCACAAGTTTTTCTCTTTGCTCAATCAGCCAATCCTTCCTCGATGGCCATCAGGAATTGCGTCAGGTATTTACCATAGTTCTTGCCGCCCTGCCTGCGTGTTTGTGAAATTACAAGGCCGTTATCCAAATCCACACGCAGTATCGCCGAAGTTGCCGAGCCGTGTCCAATCACGTTTTTGCTCAGGACGGTTTTGTC
>DATLBB010000226.1:0-3319 GCA_035527155.1 Sedimentisphaerales bacterium | reverse complement strand
AGCAAGCAGACGTGTTGTCTCAAAGGCCTCGCCATCCTCAATGGTAATCTTTTCATCTAACATATCCGGATTATAAATCTTAGGAACAATAGACTCCTTCATATTTTTGAGGCCCTGTATTGCGTGTCCTTCCGGGGGCTCAACTCCAACGATTTTGACTTCCGGCTTTTTTTCTTTGAGGTATCTATATACGCCCATAAGTGTTCCGGTTGTCCCCATGCCGGCAACGAACACGTCTACTTCTCCGTTGGTCTGGGCAAAAACCTCCGGGCCGGTCGTCTCGTAATGAGCGAGAATGTTACTCTCATTCTCGAATTGATTGGGCATATAATAGCTATCGGATTCGGTGTCCAGAAGCTGATGTGCTTTTCTAATAGCGCCATCGGTGCCCTCTTTTGCAGGGGTAAGCACGACCTCGGCGTTCAGGGCTTCGAGAATACGCTGTCTCTCCGTACTGACACATTCCGGCATACAAAGTTTGACCCGGTATCCTTTTGCAGCTCCAATCATAGCCAATGCGATGCCCGTATTTCCTGACGTCGGTTCGAGTATAACTTTGCCCTGGTTAATCTCGCCGGATTCCTCGGCTTTTTTTATCATCCAGTAAGCAGTGCGGTCTTTGATGGAGCCTCCGGGATTGGTTCCTTCGAGTTTTCCGAAGATTCTTACTTTGGGTCCCTTGTTATTCAGATTGCTCAGCTCTACAAGTGGCGTATTTCCAATGGCCGATAATATGCTCATAACAGCTTACCTCCAACTCTGGTTAAATGGTGACTGGTTACCACTAACCAATTACCACTCACCAATTGATTTTACCTGGATTATTCTATATATTAGATTGCAAAAAGTAAAACTAATTAGGGGAAATATGCAATGGGACCGGCAAGAGAAGATTTTAAGCGGGCGGTGCTGTGGGAGCCCTCGGGAGAGGATAAAAAGGTTCGGTGCAAACTGTGCAACTGGCGGTGTGTGATTGATGATGGCAAATTAGGCAGGTGTTGCGTTCGCAAGAATATAGACGGCGTATTGTATTCGCTAAATTATGACAAGGTTTGCTCGGCCAATCCTGACCCAATTGAAAAGAAGCCATTGTTCCATTTTCAGCCTGGTACAAGCAGTTTTTCCATTGCCACGATGGGCTGCAATTTTCGCTGCGAGTTCTGTCAGAACTGGCAGATAAGCCAGGCGGCTCTCGAAGACGGGCGAATTGATGGGCAGGCAATCAGCCCGGAGAAAGTTGTCGCAGCGGCTGTTCGCAGCGGGTGCAAAAGTATTGCCTACACCTATACTGAGCCAACGGTTTTTATGGAGCTGTGCAACGATTGCGGGCGTCTGGCGAAAGAGCGTGGGCTGACGAATGTTTTTGTCAGTAACGGCTACGAGACAAAAGAAGCAATTGATTTTGCCGGCGATTGGCTCAACGGGATAAATGTCGACCTTAAATCTTTTAGTGAGGATTATTACAAAAGGCTGTGCAAGGCACGGTTGCAGCCGGTCCTTGATACGATTAGCTATATCGCAAACCAGACAGATATCTGGCTTGAGGTGACGACCTTGCTGGTCCCGGGCGAAAATGATTCCGACGATGAGCTGAAGCAACTCGCCGATTTTATTGTTTCAAAAGCCGGCGCTGATGTCCCCTGGCATATCAGCCGGTTCCATCCGCAGTATAAGTATTTGGATTCGGTTGCCACGCCGGCTGAGAACCTCGAGCGCGCCGAGCAAATAGGTAAAAAGGCGGGATTGCATCACGTTTACCTTGGTAATATGCCGGGTTCGAAATCTGAGAGCACCTTTTGTTATAAATGCGGCCGAATGTTGATCGAACGGGTGGGCTACCGAATATTGGCCAATCATATTACCAATTCATGCTGTCCTGACTGCGAGACGAAAATAGCAGGATTCGAGTTGTGAGAGGCTTCATAGGCCGCAACCACGCCCTCCTCGGCGACGTCGGCCTTGCCCGCCTGCGCGTCGTCGAAAGCGATGCGGAGGTTCAGGAATCATCTTGGAAGGGGCAGCGAGTTCAATGGGGCCGGATTTTGAATTTGACAGGAGAAGACTTCGAGGCCGAGTTCGCCGATTCACCAATTAAACGTTTGGGGCTTAACGGCTTAAAAAGAAATGCCCAAATCTGCCTTGGGAATGCAAACGGCTGAGATATTTAGGGATTATGGGGCGAGCAGGTTGTCGGTTTCGCAGTCGGGGGTTTCGGTGCCGTTGTATGTATCTCTGTTCTGTAATGTAAACGGGTCATCTTCTGTGGTGCCGATGCAGCGGTTTTTACAGAAGTCGACGCGGCCGTCATCAAACATGATGCTCTGGCCACTACGGTTGTGATTGATGCTATTACGGGTTGACAACTTTTTGTCTAACGTAATTTTAAGCTGTGTGGAGTAGTCTCTGGGCAGCGTTTCAAAAAGGGTATTCAAATCCGACATCAGGGCTTTTAGTCTGGGCGAAACTCGTTGTGCAGGCTTTGGGCAGGATATTCTAAAGCTGTAGGAGATTTGTTCCCTGTACGGAAAATCATTGTGTTGTTGAATTTGCGAGGGAGTTAATCGGATTGTGATTTTTGGACGTCTGCCGGGGCAGTCAAAAAGGGCGAGATCGACGTAACCGCCTTTTACCAAGAGCCACAGGTGGCGTGTATTGGAGTAGTTTTCCGTGCCCTGGTCGCCCACCTTCCACCATGGTGCGCCTGCTGTAGTTGCAACAGCGGGCATTTTGCCATCATATTCGGCCATGTAATTGCTGAAGGCTCGATAGATGCCGCCCAATTGGGACCGACAGGCGTACTGCCGGTAGCGTTGACGGGCAAAGTTTGAAGAGGATTGAAAAGCCGCCAGGGCGATCAGGAAGACGGCTGCGGCCGTTGCGATTTTGCCGATGTTTCGCCAGAACGGGGCCTTGATGGTGACGCTTCTGGCCTGTTCGTCGGCAAGCAGTTGCTGAAGCCGAAGCTGACTCGTACGTGCGATGTTGTTAAGTCGCAAAATGGTGCGTTCAGCGAGGTCATCCGGGCAGGGCTCAGGCTGTACCGTGTCAAGTGGAGCAAGGGCGGCTTTGAGCTTTGAGTGAATTTCGGTGGCCTCTTCGTTAGAGGCTATCAGGTCCTCGGCGTCGGCAGTCTGTTGCTCTGATGTCAAGCCTATGCAGTAGTCAAATAATAACTGTTTTTGCTGGTCGTTTAGCGGACTCATTTAGTCTTTTCGCTCCCGGCGGCCGCTTTCCACTCCTTTGCGAAGCGGCCAACGGCTGTATGTAGTCTGCTTTTAACAGTCCCAATAGGTATACTTAAGATATGGGCCATTTGTTT
>DATLBB010000225.1:0-3270 GCA_035527155.1 Sedimentisphaerales bacterium | reverse complement strand
TGAAATGGCAAATGTTTACATTGGGGTCAATCTTGAATTTGTACGACACGCCGATATGTCGTTTGAATTGGGAATAGAAAAAGCGGCCGAGCTCGGATATGAATATGTCGAGCCGTGGGTCCACTGGGGACGTGAGTTGATGAGCGAGGCCGGTTACTATGCGACTGTTTCGATGCTGGACGACCCGTTCCGGATTAAGCGGGCCTGTGAAAAGGCCGGTGTCAAACTTTCCGGTTTGTCTTCGCACACTACGCTTTGTAAACCGGATATCAGCACCAACTACCTCAAACAGGCGATTCGTTTCGCAGCCGAATGTGGCGCGCCGGTTGTCAACAGCGACGAAGGGCCGAAACCCGCCTGGACCACGGAAGAAGAAGACCACGTCTTGATGAAATATGTGCTGACCGAAGCGGCGGCGGTTGCAGAGAGTCGCGGTATTATGATTGGCCTTGAGCCGCACCAGCAGTACAGCAAAAGTCCCGATGGTCTGGACAGGATTTATCAGCTTGTTAATTCTCCGGCTATCGGAATCAACTTTGATACCGGCAACAGTTACCTCAGCGGACACGACCCAATTAAGTGGCTGGAGAGTATCAAGGATAACCTGGTACATCTCCACGCCAAGGATATTTCAATACAGCAATCCGAGGACGAACGCGGCAAGGTCACCGGCACCCCCGCCGGCTGTGCCTGCGGCGAAGGCGTTATAGACTGGAAAAAGGTGGTCGAGGTGTGCAAAAATGCTCCGCGTGACATCGTTCTGAGCGTTGAGTGCGGCACTATCGAACAAGCCGAGCGAAGTATCAAACATCTAAAAGAATTGGTATAGTCCGTCAAATGAAGAAAGACCGTATTGGAAGAAGGCGGTTTTTGCAGCGTGCCGCAATTGGGGCCGCTTCGATTACGCTTGCTCAGAAATCGTCCTGGGCGCGGCGTTCGGGTAAAGAGCGCATTTCTCGAAGGCCGAATCTGGTCTTTGTCCTTGCGGACCAATGGCGCGCGCAGGCCACCGGTTATGCCGGGGATACAAATGCCAGGACGCCGAACCTCGACAAACTCGCCTCAGAGAGCGCCAATTTCAGCAATGCTGTGTCCGGCTGCCCCGTGTGTTGTCCCTATCGCGCGAGCCTCCTGACCGGCCGATATCCGCTCACACACGGTGTTTTTCTAAATGACGTGCCCCTTAATACTGATGCCGTTTCCATTGCTCAGGCTTATAACAAAGCCGGTTATGAGACCGGATATATCGGCAAGTGGCATTTAGATGGGCGTGACAGAAGCGCCTTTATCCCGAAAGAAAGACGTCAGGGCTTTAAGTTTTGGAAAGCTTTCGGCTGCACACATAACTACAATAACTCCTTCTATTATGCAGATGCGAACGTGAAGCTCAAATGGCAGGGCTATGACGCGATTGCCCAGACCCGCGAGGCCCAGCGCTACATTCGCGAGCATGCTGGTGCCAAGCCTTTCGCCCTTTTTCTTTCGTGGGGCCCGCCCCATGCGCCCTACCAGACGGCGCCAGAGAAATATAAAAAACAATTCGATGAGGCCAAAATCAAATTACGGCCTAATGTCCCAAAGAATCTCCAGGCCCAGGCAAGGAAAGCCCTTGCCGGTTACTATGCTCACATCGCTGCCCTCGATGATTGTATTGGAGAAATCCTTCATACGCTGAAAGAATCGCGTCTTGAGAACGACACCATACTTGTCTTCACATCAGACCACGGGGATATGCTCTATTCACAAGGTGGGCAGAAAAAGCAGCAGCCCTGGGACGAGTCCATATTGGTTCCGTTTCTCATTAGGTATCCTGCAGTCCTTGGCAGCAAAGGCAAGACAATCGACGCCCCGTTTAACACACCTGATATTATGCCGACGTTGCTTGGTTTAGGTGGTATCGACATACCTGGCACGGTGGAGGGAAAGGATTTCTCGCCTGTTTTAGAAGGGAAACAGAAACCGGACGATAATGCGGCGCTGATTAGCTGCCAATCGCCGTTTGGCCAGTGGACAAGAGCACGAGGTGGCAGGGAATATCGCGGCATCCGAACTCGCCGCTATACTTATGTCCGCGACCTGAATGGGCCCTGGCTGCTTTATGATAACGAAAAGGACCCATATCAGCTAAACAACCTTTGCAATAAACCTCGACACAGCAAATTGCAGAAAGAAATGGAAACTATTCTTTCGCGAAAGCTAAAGCAAACAAATGACCAATTTCTGCCGGGCCCCGAATACATCAAAAAATGGGGCTATGTCGTTGGCAAAAATGGAACAGTACGATATACCAATTAAGTGAGCAGTTACCTGTAGTTTTATGTGTTTTGAAGAAGACTTAAAAAAATATAACTGAGGATTTAACAGGAGATAAGTAAATGAAGTACAAAGGTAAAACCATGATTCGTACGATAATGCCGGCGGCCGTTTTACTCGTGGTGGCGGGATTTCTTTGCTTGTGCTGCGAATGTGGCCGGTCAGGAAAAGATCTCAGCAAGCCGGGCGAAAAGATAAAAGCCCTTGTAGTTACAGGCGGGCACGCTTTTGAGCGCAAGCCGTTCTTTTCACTATTTGAAGGCTACGATGATATCGAATACGTAGAGGCCCAACTGAAAGACCACAGCGAGATATTCGAGGACATAAGCGGCTGGGACTACGATGTTATCGTGTTTTTCAATATGACGCAGAATATATCGCCGAAGCGGCAGGAAAATTTCGTTAAGCTGGTAAAAGGCGGCACCGGCGTATTGGCCCTGCACCATTGTATGGGTGCGTACCAGGAGTGGCCCGAGTATATCAAAATCATCGGCGGCAGATACAATTTGAAAGCATCCGAAGAGGGCGGTGTAAAGCACGAGGCGAGTACGTATAAATACGATGCGGACTTCACCGTGCACATAGAAGATAGCTCGCATCCGATTACGCGGGGCCTGAGCGATTTTGCGGTGCATGACGAGACGTATAAAAAATGCAGCTTCGAGAAAGACAATCGTTTGCTTTTGACCACCAACCATCCGGATAGTGACACCCAGCTTGGCTGGGTCAGGCGATACGGCAAAGGCAAGGTCTGCTTCATCATGGTCGGCCACGGCCCAAGCGTGTATCCCCATCCCAGCTATCGACAATTAGTGGCACGGTCGATACGGTGGTGTGCAAACTAATACAGGAGGTTACTATGTCTCGCGCTTCAACTATTCTAATTTTTCTATTCGTCGCTACACTTCTCGTATCCGGCTGTGAGAAAAAAGTCGTCCAAACAAAAGCGGACACAGC
>DATLBB010000224.1:0-6527 GCA_035527155.1 Sedimentisphaerales bacterium | reverse complement strand
TATGGCCGATAACGCCGTTATAGGCGCCGCCGCGCTCGTAGCCAGGTCCGGGACCGGCCCGAAAGATGTAAAAAAAATCTTCGGCGAAGAAATCGGCGAGAAGCTCGTCTCATCCTGGCGAGCCCATCTGGCGTCAATGGCTGAGCAGCATGGCCGGCCCGGAATCCTCGCAATGGCAATGGCTGATAGGGATATAGAAGTCATAGAAGTTTCAGAAGCCAACAGGAGACTCTTTATTGACCCGGCCAACAAAAATCTTCAACAGAATCTTGTCCACGTCTGGAGTAAAAAAGGTTCTCTCTTGACATTAGTCGCACAGGATGCCGTAAAATGTGGTATTGCAGACAAAGTTTTCAATTCCAGGCAGGAACTTATCCGGCATTTACAAGCCGAAAACGCCAGGATTGTAATGAACAACGATTTGCAGAATGCCCGATTGGAATTAAAAAGAGCAAAAGGTCAAATAGCAAGAATAAGAAAGTCTCTTGACCTGAAAACCAGGCAGCTCGAATACGAGCACCCAACACCCAAAGTACTCAAAATCCTGCGAGACACAAGAAGCGACTTCCAGACCTTGATACGACTGGCAAAAAAATATCCTGATTTACAACTTTCTCCACAGCCTTTCGAGGATGAGCTCAATTCCATAGAGGCCGCCTATGACAAAGTAAAAAGAACCACTCGTAGACGCAGATAGTTATTAATACGTTACAATCCCTCCAGTAACATTTTAAGACGCCAAAAATTTAAAACTCAAAATCCTTATCCGCTCTCTGTTTTTTTAACATACTCCGCCGCCGTTTATCTTCCAATCGCCGCCGGTACGCTCGCACCGGCACTTTTGTCTTTTTCCGTACAGGTTTGGTCATAAGAGCCCCTCTCAATAACTCCTGGAATCGCTTGACAGCAGCTTTGCGATTTGCCTTCTGAGTCCGGAATTTTTGCGAAACTACTCTTATTACTCCCTCTTTGTCGGCCCGCGTTGACAGCTGTGTGAGTATTCGCTGCTTTTGTATATGGGAAAGGCCCTCACAGCCTGCCACATCAAAAAACAGCGTTACCCGCGTATTGACCTTGTTTACATTCTGTCCCCCCGGCCCGCCGCTGCGAGACGCTTTAAAAACAAGATCCTCCTCACTGATACAGATGTCGTCGGTGATTTCAATCATAAGTCATCACTAATCAACTATCGACCGAAGATACTTTTTTTGCTATTCTCAGAAAGCGAAGAATCTCAACAGTATAATTGTAATGCACTAAGCTTAAAGTGTAAATCACACTTCTTTTTGGTCTTGAACAAAAGCCGAAAACCCTATAATATTAACACATCGAATTAACAGCGAAAATTATGGCATTAACAATTTAGGAGACAAAAAAAATGCAAACCAGAAAAGCAAAAGCAACAGTGGTAGTAATCTTACTTATTTTAGTTGGTATGTTGGGCTGTTCCCTCTTCACTATAGCCGCCGATTCAAAACCGGAAATCGAGGCGCTAAGGGCCGGCAAAAACTACATTCCAACAAAAGTCTACAGCGCTGAAGACGATGAGAAAATCCTAAAGCTCTTCGATGGCCTGCGAGTTGCCGATGTCGCCGATGGGATGGACAAAGTCGGCCTGACAAATATCGGCCTGATGTCCCCGGAAATCCACGCTGCCTGGAAGGACACTAAACATTTCAAGCATCGCTTTATCGGCATCGCTGTTACCGTCCGCTACGTCCCCACGAACAAGCCCCCGGCACCGCCTATGGAAACTGAGGCATTTGACCGCTGGGTCGGCCAGTGGTACAGCAAGCTCTCAAGTGAGCCGTTTGTTCCGCTCATCCGCAAGGGTACTGCCCTTATCTTCGACGACGCCCCCGAAAGCGACGTCGGCTCTATCGGCTCGAACAACATTATGGGCTGGTACCTGAAAGGATGTGTCGGCGTAGTCACCAATGCAACCGCCCGCGATACAGATGAAGTCGCCACCGAAAAAGTCCCCCTTTACTTTCGGAAAGTCGGCCGTGGCATCCGGCCGGGCAGAAATGAAATCGAATCCGTCAACCGCCCTATCGTATGTGGCAGCGTCTTGGTAGAGCCGGGCGATGTTATCGTCGCTGATGGTGACGGCGTCATCGTGGTCCCACGTGCAAAAGCAAAAGAAGTCGCCGAATACGCCAAGGCAACGATTGAGTCCGACAAGGCCGGACGACGGCAATTATATAAAAAGCTCGGATTACCACCCGACGATTCAGTCAAGTAACTACGAGCCGGACTTTATAACATGATATGCTTGACATGGACTCCATATCTTGTCAACCGGCACTTACGGTTCTTTTTTGCGATTCTTCTTCCCCTTTTCGAGAAGTTGAGCTATTCGTTTTAGCTGTTCTTTCATCTCTTCGATTTGCTTGCTCATGCTCTCAAGTTGCTTATGTACAGTCTTTGAGCCGAGGATACTCGGAGCGAAGATAAAGAAAAATATCAGCGCCACCGCCCCGCCGATAGCGATAAAGCTCACTCCATACCAAATCTTCTCTACAACCTCATACATTCCCGCATCCATCATAACACTCCCCAAACTCAAAACCCAAAACTACTTCACTGTTCCGTGTTCGACATTCGATATTCTTGCCGCCATTGCGAGCGAACTTGTCCTGAGCTAAGTCGAAGGAGCGAAGCAACCTCAACTTCATAATTCGATGTTCCTTGTTCGATACTCGATATTCTCTGTCCTCTGTCTTCTGTCGTCCGTCGTCGGCTATTCACTATCTTTTTAACTTTCGCCTTCCGGCTTTGGACTTTCCGGACTTGCACTCGTAGTTGTTGACTGACCCTGCTCGCCGGCCTCCGGCCTCGCCCTCTTTACAACGAAGAAATAAACTATCGCCCCTATAAAATAAAAGCCAAGCGAAAGCAAAATCGCACCAGCCCATATCAGCCGGTCATGCTCAGACCCCTTTGTAAGCGTGTAATAGAACTTCGACGCCGGCCGTTTCAAACAGTCGACAAGCATAACAATCGAAAAAACAACCCCCGCGATGCCTAACAGCACCGCCAGCGCCCCAGCACCGAAAATCGGCGCCATCGGCCAGAACGGAAACCTACACACTAACGCCATAATCATAATAAATACCTCCAAAAAAGTTCATAATCTTCAGGCCACACAATAACCCGAACCGCCATCGCCGTCAAACCTTATTCCCGCGAAGCCCAGGTTCTTAATCCTCCTTCAAAACCGTGTCATCATATTCAATTTCGAACCTTAGCTTGTGCTTGGCCTCCTCCTGAGCAAGTAACAGGAACATATCCGTCAGCTCCTCATCCTCAGCCACCGCTGCCAGGTCCAGATAAAGCCTGTATGCCGCCTTTTCTTTCTTCATTGCCACAACAAGCGCTTCGGCATAATCCATATCCGGCTGCGGCTCTACATCAACCACGTAATCAGCTATATCAAGACTCCTCACCTCTTTCTGCCCAAGCAAAACCTCCCCGTGTTTGACAGCTTCCAGCTTCATCTTATGCCCCAGCTCTTCGGTGGCAAAATTCTCAAAGACCTTCTGCATCGCCGGATTCTCCATCCGCTCTGCCAGCTTCATATAAAAATCCTGAGACTCCACCTCCCGTGCAATTGCAAAATCCAGAACTTCTTCAACAAACTCAAACCGTTCCATCTCTCATCCTTTCTAACTCACAAATTGCTTTTCAGCCGCAACACATTCTCCGGCTGAAATCGAAATTACATTCTTGTCTGACCTTTAATACCGCCGCTTCTTCCGGCAGCTCCAAAAAGTAACCATCCACATGATCAAATAGCACACTGACACTCTCATCTAATATATACCTGGCCTTATTTTACCCACAAAATCCGCCAAAGCAAGGCTAAGAAATGAAATCCCTCCCCCCAGGCACAGACCCGAAACAACCATTAGTCAATTAGAGAGCCGCCCCACACCTGCATCGGCGTCTTTCTCTGAATTACGCCTTTACTACATCTCTGCCACTCCGGGCCTTAAATATTCTGCCCTCGGTAACAAGTTTTGCTTTCGTCAAAAGTGGCGAACAATACCTTTCGATAGCCGCCTCCATATCCTCTTTGTTTCTAAGTGCCGCCTTCGCTCCCGCAAAAACTCCCTTCAGTGGACAGGACAGGTCAGCATCGCTGACAATATTGCCGAACCGCTCCTTGTGTTGATTCGTGAAATCTTTCCCCTTCTTGAGCACAAAATAGACTTCATACAATGCTATAAGGTATATAACCGCCAGTTCCACCGCCAACCGCCAGTGCTTAATATAATCTATGTCCTTAATGTATTCCTTACACATTCCTGCGTCAGGTCCGTTCTCTTCATAATCTTTTGCCGCTTTCCGATAGGGGAAAAGCATCTGGCACGTCTTTAGCATCAGCAGCAGATTATCAACCGAGTCTTCGATTTCATCTTCCGATGGACTTATCCCGTATGTCTCCACAAATCCCCGCTGCAGAAAGTAGCGGAACCAATCCTTGGTGTTTCTGCTTCCCCTCACACAGTCCGCCCATGCATTGAACTTCTGCTTAAAAAAGTCATACTTCGCTCCACCTTTTTCCTCTAAACGATAGACCTCCTGGTACAGAAAATAGTCCTGAAAAACCTCACACTCACGGTGTTTCTCACGGTGTTTACCGCTACGATAGTAAGGCTTTGCAACCTTGTTCACCACAGGATGGATAATCTGGTCCCCTGCCATATGCGTAAGGTGCCCTGCAACGTACGCTAATTTTCTGATATCATCGTCATCAAGTACAGCCTCTCCATTTTTCCTCATCGTGTCCCTGAATATAATTTCGACCAGCTTCAGCGGATAAAGGTTCGGCTTGGAAGAATGCAGATGATAAGACCATGGTGTTACACCTTTTGCCTGGGTGAATTTTTCTTTAAGCAAGTCCTTAAGAGATTCGCCTATTTCAGCGTAGTAATACAGGTCCGGCCCAACGCTGCCGAGATTAACGTATGCCCTGTACTTTTTACCCTTGGATTCATCATCGAGCATCTCAGCAAACTCCGTATATTCTTTTACTCCCTTTTCTTTCAGCTTACCAATCGCTTTATGTGCTATTATCATATGTACTATATTTGCCGGCATCTTAGTTCTCCTTTCCGTTTTCCGCTGTTCATTTTGCCCCCCGCCCCACAGGGGACTTTCCTAAAAAACTCAATTATAATTTGCCGCTCTAATACAACTGAAATGAAATGGAGACGAAGGGAATCGAACCCTCATTTCCGCGATGCGACCGCGGTGTGCTCCCGTTACACTACGTCCCCAATCTATCCTCACAGAAGCTATTATATAAGACAACCCGCCAAGTTCAAATTACTCTTATCTGACTTTGAGTGAAAACTTAGAACTTCCACTTCTCATAACAGAATATTTTCTCTATCGTCTCACGCTGCGGCTCTTTTTTGCTGTCGGCTGGATAGCCAATCGCCATCAGCTCAATTATTGCAACATCCGCCGGAATATCCAGTATCGTTCTCACCTTATCCGTATAGAACGACCCGATCCAGCACGTTGCTAATCCCAACTCCGTCGCCTGCAGCGCGATATGTTCAAGTGCGATAGCAACATCAATAGGCCCGATTGCCTGGCCGCATCGCATCACATGGTCGCTATTGCTACAGGCCGCTACGATAGCACCGGCTTTCTCAAAGACCTCCGGCCTGTTAGTAGTCTCAGCAACCCGACGCTTGGTTTCTTTATCGGTTACTACGACAAAACGCCAATCCTGTGTATTCATGGCTGAAGGTGCCAGCCGGGCCGCCTCAAAAATACTGTCGAGCTTTTCCTGCTCTATGGCCTTGTCATGATAAACCCGGCAGGAATATCGACTGCGTATGGCCTCAAGTACCGTCATAAGAACACCTCAAATTACATTTTAACTCTTTCAAAATGAACAAAATTCTCACCTTGTTAATAATAAAACATCAAAAATATTGACGCAAGGTCTAAAAACCTGTATTTTCAAATTCAGCTCTCGGGCGATTAGCTCAGTTGGCTAGAGCGCCTGCTTTACACGCAGGAAGTCACAGGTTCAAGTCCTGTATCGCCCAGTTGTATGAGTGATGAATTTATAAGTACTTGCCCTTCGGTAATCATTTACTTCAATCTCCTAATTTAGTGTGAAATTGGGTTTGTATTGGCTTTGTTTTTCCCGCGTCTGCGAAGTAGTTTATTTTCGTAATCCTTTGTAAAAAAAGTAGTTACGTTCATTTGACTTTTTCGGAAATTGGGTTTGTTTTGCATAAAAGAGTTGATTTGTAGAGAATCCTCTACAGTTGTAGAGATGCCAGCTTCAGAGAAGGCTACGCCGCGACAAGTTGGGCTGGATAGGCGGTTTGGGTAGCCTGTATATCGTATGTCGTATATCGTATATCGTATTGCGTATAGCGGATTGCGGATAGAAGGACTGAGGGCATAGAAAACAGGGAGAAAAACGTTTATCAGGTAATCAGGTAACCAGGAAGTGGATATCAGGGGAACAGGAAAACAGGGAGTACAACGTATAG
>DATLBB010000223.1:0-10731 GCA_035527155.1 Sedimentisphaerales bacterium | reverse complement strand
GATGGTCTCGGCATTGTCGTTTTTGTGATGCGCCGTCGCTATATATTTGCAGTTGCTTGCCTTTGCGATATCCAGCAAACTCTCAATCCGCAGTTTCCGAGCGGCGGTCTCAATCGACAGTTTGTTTTCACGGGCAAAGCCGCGGACATCCAACCGCTTTGTTGTTATGGGTATGTTAAGGTCGCGAGCCTGAGAGACAACAAAATCTTCGTCCAGGTCCGCATTAGCTCCCCTTAGCTGATGATTTATATGCGCGCACACAATGTCGGCATTTAAGACGTTCGCTGTTTTCAGCATCCACATTGCATATAGAAGCGCTGTCGAATCAGCTCCGCCAGAAAAGGCCAACAAAAGACTATCCGCCTGCTCGAAAAGCCGGTTTGCTTTTATAAAATCCGCTACTTTGTTCTCAAATTCCAACAGCATTTTTTATCCATAAAAAAAGGGCCTGATATCCAGCCAGGCCCGATACTGTATCGCAAAACATTATCTCAGACTTTTGTCAACGCCGTGGGTTTTCTTCCTCGATTTTTGTCAACACCCTGATGCGTCTTTTCGCAAATTCCTTGTAATGTGGCGACAGCACTTCATCTTTAAGGACTTCCTGATAAAGCTGGAGCGCCTCTTCCCTTTGGTGCAGCTTTCTATCCAGAACGTATGCCGCCTTATACCTTGCCGGATGGATAGTATAACGGTCCCACTGATATGCCCTCTTGTAGTATGATACCGCTATCGTATAGTCCTTGAAATACTCGTAAATCCCGGCTGCCCTGAATGCGGCATCGTCGATCTTGTCACTTGTGCTATATTTTTCTATGAGCTGGTTGTATTTATTCAAAGCCAGCCGCAACGTTTTTTCATCTTTAAGAAAGGGCAGCGGTCCGGCCGACTTTTCAATCTGCGATGCCTCCTCGTAGAGTGCGTCCGCTTCGGGAATGGAAGTATCCGCTTTCAATCTCGGCCCGGCAAAGACGCCCTCGATGACATAGTTATATTGGATAACAGCTTCGAGGCCCGCCAGCTCTTTTTTGGCCCAGTCGAGTTTCATACTATTGCCCATCCTTGTATAGTAGTTTATGAGCAATTCAAGACCCTGGCGATATGCCTGGCGATTAAGTGACACCTGCTCGATGATATCCGCCTCCCCGGTACTAGTAATCGAAACTACAGGGGCCGTGCCGGGGTAAGTGGGCGCAAGCTGACTTCTGCCGGTGTCAACGCCCCTGCAGCCAACCAGCACGTTCAATAACACAATAAGCACTGCGGTTAAAATTGTCTTTGCCATAACGGCCTCCTTTCAACCTTAAACCTAATCCTTTGGATACAAATTGCCAACCGGAAATCTCTACCGGCGTATATCTTAATACAGTACCGGATAAAATCAATCATCAATTTATCAATTGAAACGCCCGCCCGTCAAGAATAAAGTCTTAAAAAATATTCGGCCTTGAGTCTGAAGACAATAAAAAAAGTGAGCTAAGGTGAGCTAAAGTTATGAGAATGTTGAGCTTACCGTACTTTAGGCACTCCAAACTTTTTACCGGGTTGGATATTATGTCCGCAGATACCGCCAAGTTCACAACCTCGTCCCAGAACAGCAAAAAGGTGGACAGAACAGGCTGGAGAGGGAAATAGTGGAAAATCTTGTCAAAAAGAGGGTGTTATCGGCCTTTTGCCCGGTCCGAATAGGTTGAATAAATTGTTATCGCATTTTCAAGGATTCCAGCAAATCAGGTAAACGTAAATACATAGTTGACATCGTGGGCGGTTTGCCGGTAATATTAATGGAGTTAAATCAAGAGAATAGATTGAGGAGACTACCTTGGTAGATAAGCTGGGATTTAAGAAGCACACTATCTTTATAGTTACAATAGTTGGCTTTGGACTAACAATTCTCCATATGATGGTTAACCGCATTGGCTATCAAACAGATGCCGTCGAGAGCTTTGTACCTGTAGAAGCCAAAGTGCTTGGCAAGAATTTCAAAGCATGGACAAGGCCGGATTCTAGTGGAACATTTTATGAATTCACAGTGACGTATGAGTATGAAGTTAACGGAAGGCGGTTTACCTGCGACAAAGTTGGCCCCTTAGGAGGTGGATTTGGCCTCAAACGTTCCAAAAAGCTCTATTTTGCATACAGAAAGGGCCAGTTGGTTAAGGCCTATTATAATCCGGAAAATCCTAATCAAGCATTTCTTATACGCCACATAAATTCGAGAATATATTTTTCACTTTTAACTCTTGTAGCGATTTTGTGTCTTGTAATAATAGGATATTTCGAAGCTGAAAACTATGCTCGAAATAAGAAGAGTTTCTATGACTCCGAAGAGGAGGAGTGCTATTGGCAACCCAGAATAGGTATTGCCTACAACTTCTGGAAATACGTGGCGCTGGCTGTCGGATGGCACACGGCCGGAGTATTGTCGCTTTGGCATTATTGCTCCGTTGCGACAAAGCCTTTTCAGTCATCCGGGATCATTAGTATGATTGTGTTTGAGGCAATTGGTCTTGCCTGGTTTATTTTGGTATTGCGCTCAAAGAACTCTTCTCAGATACAGCAAGTCCAAGAACATCTTGCTGCCCAGCCACCACCTCGGAGTGGGCTGATTTTATCAGACGAGGGTTTGGCACTCTACAACCAGCCTGAAGTATTCGTTGTGTGGAGTAAGGTCAAGAATTTATTTGTGCGGCCTTACGGGGCACTAAAGTATGGATTATTTGCGATTGATGACCAAGATGTAGTTCATTTTATGAAAACGGGGAATGTCGATTCGCGAACCTATAGAAACTGTTTAGACAACTGGCAAACATCAATTCCGGCAGATAAAGTAGGAATTCAACACGAATATCCAAGTTGGGCGTTTGTTAAAGGGCGCAGAAAATCGATTGTTTTTTGGTGTTTTATGGCTGGCCTCCTCTTGATATCGCTTGTGATATTTATGCTGACAAGTATAACGGGTCTAACAATGAAAAAGCTTATGGCATTGCTTTCTATATTGTTAGGATTTGGAGCCTTGCTTGTTTTAGGATGGTTAGCTCCTATACAAACGAAGAAGTATCAGCGTCTTTCTGCTTCACAAGATAAACTGAACATTCAATATTGTGATGGCACTTGGCATGAATTTGACTTGAGGAATGTAGTAAGCCATGCCCTGGATGACCTGTATTGTGCAAGTGTCACTTTCTTAGGCGGCGCCAAATTAGATCATCTTGAGCGTGTTAGTTACTGGCCGATTTTAAGAGAATATCTCCTGTTGAAGCTCAATCCTCCGTCAAAAAATGAGCCGTAAAAGAATTAAGTACGCTCTTTAAAAAATACATACTCCTACCTGCACGATAGATTGGGTAGTCCGCCTCAGGCGGAGCAGGTGATTAATACTTCCGGCGATGTTAAGAACCGTTACACTTATGACCCGTTCGGTGAAGGATTTGCCACAGAGCTTCAAGAGAGTGTGAGCAATTCCTTCCAGTTTGCCGGCCGAGACAATCTTTTTGTCAAAGGGCCTACGGAAACTGTGAGGGGCTACCTTACCTGTTAAGTTGCAGGCGCTGCCTGACAGCCTCCTGCTCGTAGAATTCAATCCGCTGCCTGATTTGCTGTGCAAGCTGCCGGTCTCCGCTGGCGTCAGCAAGATTGAGCGCTTTCTCGGCAGATAGAATGGCCTGGCGGAATTGGCCGGCTTTGGCATAGCTTTCAGCCAGGAGCTCGTGCAGTATCGGCGATTTGTCAACGTCCGGTTTAAGAGAGACGGCTTTGGCGTAATGGCTGAGGGCGTTATCGCTCTTACCCTCGGCAGCCAGGACCAGGGCAAGGTCGTAGTGAAATTTGGCGTTGTCCGGGTCAAGACGTACGGCCTGGTCTAAATGGGCAGCGCTCTCCCGGAACTTTCGGGTGTAAAACAACGCCATTCCAAGGTTGTGATGCATGTTCACGGCCTGGTACTGCGTGTCGAGGCCCTGCGGCATACGGCGCAAAGCCTCCGAGAGGTGGTTGATGGCCTGGTCGAATTGTTTCTGGTGCAACAGCGCCATCCCCAGGTCATGGTGTACAAGGGCATTGTCCGGATCGAGCTTTATGGCCGTGGTCAGGTGGTCCATCCCCTCTTTGTGCTTTCCCTTGACGTTGTAAAAAAGAAATCCAAGCTTCAGGTGGGCCTGGACGTTGTTCGGATTTATTTTCAGGGCCTCTCTATACTCGGCTATTGCGTTATCCGGCTCACCGTGTTTGTAAAACTCATTTCCGGCCCTGACAAAAGAATAATCGTTCAGGAACTGTTCGCGGATTTTTTTAATTGCTGTGGGCCCGGCGTTGACAAACTCCGGGATGTTGGCAGCGCGGTCCGGTGCGGTAAAGTGCTCCAACAGGATGGCCGGGCTGCTGCGTCCCTGTTCGTCGATGTGGGTGAGGAAAATCTGCGTGTAATCCGAATTGGCTTTTGAAGAAAATGCCAGCCACCTTCCGTTGGGTGAGAAACTGTGCCAGGAATTCATCCGAGTCGTGTTGGCATGGAGCCTCCTGGCCCTGCCTCCCTCAGCGGGGACGATGTAAAGCTCGCTGTCCGGCTGAAGGAGCATGTAACTTTTTGCTTTGCAGAAGACAATCCATTTGCCATCGGGTGAATATTTCGCGAAGTAGTTACTCATGCCGTTGTTGGAAGCGCCCTCGATTGGCTTGGGCGCACCGCCTTTGCCGTCGTTATATGGGATCCTGTACAAATTGAATAAGAATGGCTTACCGTCTTCGGTGAATTCTTTGCATTCTTCGCGGGTCAGAAGGACCTTGCCCCCACCCTTTGTGTGCTTGAGGTCGTAGGCTTTGGCCCTGGCAAAAACGATGTACCTGCCATCGGGGCTCCAGGACGGATTGCTCTGGACGTAATTCGGGTCATCCGCGCCCGGCAGTGAGTGGAAGGTTTGCGTTTGCCGGTTGTATATACACAGGATGCCTTTGATGGGGAAAAACAATTGAGAGAAGGCCAGAGGCGGCATCGGAACAAAGACAGACTTGTCCTTGACTGTGCTGACAACAACTTTTCCGTCCGGCGAGACCTGAGAAAGCAAGCCGAAGGTCTGCTCTCCATCCTCCTTCCTGTAATCGTTCCACGTTATGATATCACTCGTAGCCAGGACCATTTTTTCCGCGACCCTTGAAATAACGTATGAGCCTTTACTATTGGCGTAATCCACATCCATTGCGAAGGTTTTGGCATCGGCGGTAAACGAGTGGCAGTTTCCGCAGACGGGCAATTTCTCGAGGATGACCGGCGGCTGCTTCGGCGAAGAGATTGCCCCAAAACGCCACCGGATGCGAGAAGGGTCTTTGACGGCATCGACAAAGGGCAGGTCCACTTCGCGGTAAAACAAGGGCGCGGCGACCTCGTCTCTGGACGTACTGATTGATATTCGGCCACCCGACAAAATTTCTTTCGGGGTGGAGCGATTGACGCCCAGCACTGTAACCTCTGCCTCTTTCTCCAGGGTCCGCTTCTTTATGGCCTCCCATTCTTTTGCCCTGGGCCTGAATTGCTGTTTGGAAGTCAGAAAATTCATACGTCCGTTGTTATCTCGAAAGTTGATTGTAATCAGCCAGGTGTCTGACCCGGACTTGTCATCCTTCCAACGAAAAGTAGGAGACACAATTTCGGGGGGAAAAAGCGTCTCATTCAATGGGTAAAGAATCGTCAAGCCGCTGTATTCTGCTTCATGTTGATAAACCGCCAATATATACTCTACACGGACGCCGGGCCTGAGGAAGACGATGAGCGTGACCGCGGCAATAACGATAGCCACTGTGCTGATGCCCACGACAAGATATATGATTGATTTGCGCACCGTTCCTCTCGGGGCTTATTTTTCTAATCCACTATCGTCCCTGTCTGGTTTCAACTGGTTATTGAAAGACTTCAAGCCCGGCTTGGTTTCCACCTCGCCACGGGCCTCATTTAATATAGAAAATCGGCTGTATGAGTATAGTGCTTGTGGTCGTTTCTGTCAAAGCTGCATATTAACGCAGCGGCAAGTGAAAGACGTGACATTATCGGGCATTTATACCAAACACATAAATTTAATGCGCTCGACCGTATCCAGTATTATCTCTTGCTCTCATGCAAGAGAGCATCCGGTGTCCGCTATTTATACGAGGGCTTTTTGAAAATCTTTTACTTTGGGTGGTTTTTTGCCTTTGGCGGCAGCAATCTTGTGTCCTTCCGCTCTTAGGTGGGCAGCCTGGGCTTTAACACCGCCGGGAAGTTTTGGATTTAAACTGCCGTCCGTTTTGACTACCCGCCAATAAGGTGTTATGCGTTTTTTGCCGGCCCGCAGGTCTTCTTCGGCGGCCTCAGCGGAAATACGAATAAAAATGCCGGTAGTTAGCGGGCATGTAGAGTCCGCCTTGAAATCCTTTGCAAGCTGCTCTCTGATTTGTCCTACGGTGACCAGCTTTCCTTTTCTGACTTTTCTAATTAAGCCATCAACAAGTAGTGGTGTGGGCACGAGGACCCTTCTGCCGCCGAACCTTTTTTCCCACTTCGCAGGACCATTGACGACTTTAGGCAAACCTTCGGGGTGATTTTCCAGCTTTTGACGCCAGCTTGTGCGTGATTTGAATTTACCGCTCATTATCCTACATCTATATGACCGACAACTCTGAGCCATTCCCCCTGTCTGGGCGCCGCGGCGAACGCAAGCTGCGCTTGAGGCTGCCACCCCCTTGGGGACACCTTACGGCGCCATCAAATTAGATGTTACAGAATACTATATCGCGTCTCTGTCAACTTTCAGCGAGCCAATTGGGCCCGCTTTTGTCAGACTTTATCGGGTACGACGAACGGCTCGCGGTAGTTGCGCTTGACGTACATATTGGCCATATCGCTAAGCTCGCCCGTGAACTTTTCGGTCTTCGGATCCATCGTCAGCATTGGTCCCATTGTTATGGGCTCTTTTTCGAGGTCCACCTCATTGACCTTGAGATGCTCGAGCATCCTCTCGAACGAATCCATCACATACTCATTGTCGATCATCTTCCTGGCCTCGCTTACCGGCAGCTTCTTGCCCATCCGGTAAGAGATGTTGCCCATGTGGCACAAGGCGCTGGAAAGGTGACCCTTTTCAATATCGGCGTTGAGGTCGCTAACCTTGCGGCTGCGAACCGCATCGATGAAGTTCTGGTGGTGACTGCTGCCCCCGCCACCGCTGATCTGTTTGTCGGTTCTTTTGTTGTTGTTATCCCAGACCCAGCCACCGCCGTCACCCGCGGCCCAGTAGCCGTTTTCACATTGCACGATGACGCCGACGCGTGTGCCTGTACGACGCCAGTTGTCCATCGATCTGTCTCCCTTTTTGCGAGGCAGGCCGCGAACCTCAAAGATCAGCGGCACGGGCTTGTAATCAAAGAACACGATTTGCGTATTTGCCGTCTCGCCGGCATCGTTAACTCTGAATCTGCCGCCGAAGCTCATCACGCGAGGCGCCAGCTTGGGATCACCCAGCGCCCAACGGCCAAGGTCCATCTCGTGGATACCCTGGTTGCCGAGGTCACCATTGCCTGTGTTCCAGACCCAATGCCATTTGTAATGCAACTGCTTTCTTCGCAGCGGCATCATCTCGGCCGGTCCGCACCAAAGATTATAGTCCACACTCGAAGGCGGAGAAACCGGCCCGTTCGTGCCGTTCACAATCCCATTGGTGCCTTCGAAACGACCCTTGTAGCATAGAGAGCGAACCCACTTGAGGTCGCCAAGGTTCCCTTCTCGAATCCACTTATAGGCTTCCATGTGGGCCTGGGAAGAGCGTTTCTGTGTCCCGGTCTGTACGATGCGGTTGTATTTCCTGGCGGCTTCGACAACCTTGCGGCCTTCCCAGACGTTATGTGAGACGGGCTTTTCGCAATACATATCTTTGCCCGCCTGGCAGGCCCAGATTGATACCAGCGAATGCCAGTGGTTGGGCGTTGCGGTCGTTACGGCATCGATGCTCCTGTCGTCCAGCATTTTGCGAACGTCCATATAGGTTTTGAGCTTCGCGTTGTTTTTCTTCTCAAAGTCCCTTGCTCTTCTCTCGACATAGGCCTTGTCTGCATCGCAAATCGCGACAACACGGACGCCGGGGAGCTTGTTGAAGTAACCAATGTGTCCACCGCCCTGGCCTCCGACACCAATCACGCCCACGCGAATATCGTTGTTCGCGCCGAGCACACGGGAATATGGGACCAACGCTAACGATGCACCGACGGCCATCGAACTTTTGATAAAATCACGACGATTAAATCTACTCATAATACTTCCCTTCCTTTCGTTTATTAAATTTTACAATAGTCTTATCCAGGATACCTTAGAATCGGCTCCTTGTCAACTATTTTGCCGGTTTTATTGCAGCGTACTCGCGGTAATGTTCGGCCACTTTTGCCTGCTTTTCATCACCCTTATGAAAATACAGCCGATACCTAAAGGTTAAACTCTTACCGTCCGGGATTGTAATATCTCCTACACCCTTTGGCTTGTTCTCAAAGTTGTGCACGCCGAAGGGATTAGCCGCAAACAGTCCGTAAGTGCGAACGTGCCACCAGGTAGGATGCTTCGGATTGGTCGGATGGTCGAAAATCGCCACGCCTACGGTTTGGCCCTCTACAGGGCCAAAGTAATCGCACCAGGCCGCACGCTTGCCCCACGTAGCACCGTCACGATTACCTTCGCTGTTGACAATATGTCCATCTGCCACTTTACCCTCAACCCGCATTGTCGGGGCTAAACGTATCGCCATCGAACCTTCCTTGGTATCACCCATAACGACCTTGCCGTGTGAGGCGTGAATCGTTATCTCAAAGTCCATTATTTGCCCGTCCGTTCGATTGTAGAATCTATGCGTTCGGGTGTCGGTGCAGATGACTTTGCCGTCGCGCGCAACCCATTTGTTGCGTGCTTGAATGATACCTACATCCCGACCGGAGGTAATCTCGACGAATTTGTCGTGCACGATTTTGCCGGACCTGCTGCCCTCGCTCCAGAAATCTACGCCATTCACTTCTCCGTGCGTAAACCATAGCGACCGGTGATGTTTATGGTCTTTGTCTTCGTCCTTGCCCTCCTTCATAGGCCAGTGGCGAATAATTGGTAGACCTGTCGGGCCAATCACGGGATAGAAGAACGGACGCGGAACATCCTGGTAATTGTATTCCGTAAACAGCTTCCCTCCGACCACCACCCTCAGCTTCTTACCCGCTTCGACAATCTCTACTCCGCCTCCAGGTTTTACTCCACCAGCAAGCGCCTTTGTAATCATATCCTTAAAGACCTCACGCTGTTCAATCAACGCTGCAACCCGATCTTTCGGATTCGTTCGCGCCTCAAGCAAAATCCACCCGGCGTAGTCCATGCCGACAAACAGATTCATCAGTTGCTGGTAAGGATAGCTGCCGACGTTTAGTTCGCGAATATGAACGATATCACTGAAGCGGTCTTTTACCAGATTGAAGTTGTGCTCCAAGCCTTTATCCTGCAGGTCCTGCGAGTTGCAGTTCCAGCAGGCGCCGACGTTGGGATGGTCGGCCACGTCCATAATCCCTTTTATAATGGGCAGTGGCGAGCATCCGCCGTGAACCTCCAGCCGAATTTTCTGGCCGAAGTCGGCGGCGAACCTGCCCAGTTGATTGAGCGATGTGCCGATTTGCTCGATTGTTTTTTCGCGCGACACGTTCTTAGGCAAATCATTCGGCTTCACCTTCACACCGGAGCCACCTACCTCGTGGCTAAGCCTGATGTACTGCTTTGCCCCTTCGATGTCTCTTTGGAGCTTTGCAGGGTCAGCGTGGTGGAAAGCGAAGTTGGTGCCCAAACCCACCAACGTAACGGGGCTGTTGTCGAAGCGTTTCTTCACATCCCGCCGTTGTTGAACGTTGAGGCCCGATTCGACGCCGTGTGCATGCTGGGTCCGCAGCTCAACACCCAGCACACGGGCCCTTTCGCAGTTGGCAATCAGCGTCGGCAGGTCCCAGTCCCTACCCCACTGGTAGGTAACCAGACCAAGTTTCATCCTGGAACCCGGCTTTACACCAGCCACCGTCAGCACTTTACCCAGCGGCCCGGCAGTAATCGCAGCGGCACCAAGGTACATCGACTGCTTGAGAAAATCCCGACGTGTGTTATGAATTGTACTCATGTTTGGCCCTTTCAGTTAAGGCTATGTTGTCAGGAATCAAGTTTTTGGACATTTTCCTGAAGACATTGACACCAATATTTCAGCCCATCCTCACATAATTGGCTCGATTAAAATAGTATTATCTGCATCTGAAGCCGTTATGTCAAGAGAATTCAGGAAAAATTTGGGACAGTCCTGCTGAAAAAAGTGGGCTTTTGCTACAAGGTGGAACCAGTCTGCCTCACTCCGCAGCCGCGGCCGGTCACAAAAACTGCAGGCCGATTTGCAAATCGCGATTATAGCCGTTTAAGTCCAATCGATACCAGAATCTTTCTGCATGTGCAGTGATTTCCCAAGTGGCATAAAGCAAGTTCGGAAGCGACAAAGCTCACCGGCAGCGAGTGGTTTTCTATTTGGCCATAGCCAATTGTTATGTGAGGGAAAAAATTCTCGAAACTTACCTTTTCCCGATATTTCTTAATCCACAGCAAAGTCGTCTCCGCAACCTCCTCGCCACCATATATCATATCTTCAGTTACGTTACTGCTTAAATACGGTTCAAGTTTGTCCATAACCTTTTCATGGAGTGACTGAAGCC
>DATLBB010000222.1:0-6401 GCA_035527155.1 Sedimentisphaerales bacterium | reverse complement strand
CGCTTACTTCGAATCGTTCGGCTTCCCCACGATAAACGTTCAACACACTGCTTAACCTGACCGAACCGCCGTGGTACGGACCCGTATGCCCGGTGGTGTGGGAGGAAGGGAGCCGCGAGGCTCCCTCCTATCCCGATCAATTGGGCTTTTTAGACCAGACTCTATTTTAGAAAAACATTTTTTAGTTGAATTACCACTCGAGGTGTGTTATGTTATTAAATGAATTAATATTAAAATTGATGCCACCGCCAAAAGTCGATAAAAGCTCGCGTTGTCCTTGTTGGTGGGTTGATATCGATGTTTTTTTCTGGCGATCTCCACTTTTGACGCAGGCGTCAAAATTGGGTATTTGATGTTGGGTGCGTTGCCCAATGCTGTCAAAATACCCGTGAACGGTTACTTAATTTCGTTAACCAGTTAACTTGGAGGTAAATATGAAGGCAAAAAACAACATAACAAGACGTGGATTTTTAAAGAATATAGGAGTAGCAACTTCTGTTTTAGCATTCCCATCTATTATTCCTGCTTCGGTATTAGGTAAAAATGGCGCTGTTGCACCCAGCGAAAGAATCCAGGTGGCGTATATTAGTTGTGGAGGTATTTCAGTAACCGGCGATCGTCCATTTACGGAAAATCCACATTGCCAGGTGGTTGCAGCCTGCGATCCGATCAGAGACCGCAGGGTTGCCAAACAGACGCTGATTAATAAGATGATCGGTAAAGAGAAATCAATAGAAAACTATAAAGGCGTTAGAGAATATAATGATTTTCGAGATGTTTTAGCCAGCCCGGATGTGGATGCCGTCTATGTTTCAACGGGCGATTATTGGCATGTGCCCATTTCAATCGCTGCGGCGAAAGCCGGAAAAGATATGCACACGGAAAAACCATTGGGATTATGCATCGGGCAATGCCTGGCCATGGGAAGAGCGGTTGAAAAATATAATCGTGTTTTTCAATATGGCACAGAAGCACGATCTTTTATTCACACCAGAATGGCTATTGAACTGGTCTTGAACGGGCACATTGGTGAAGTCAAGGAGGTGTACGTGTGGGCTCCGCCTGGTCAATCTGGCGGCTCTGCCACTCCCGTATTGCCGGTCCCAGAGGGCTTCGATTACGACCTCTGGCTCGGCCCCGCTCCAGAAGCTCCGTTCTGCAAAGACCGATGGTCGCAGAGTGGCATCTATTACATCTATGACTACGCGATAGGATATATAGCCGGATGGGGTGCCCACCCAATAGATATGGTTCAGTGGTGGGCAGATAAAACAGGTCAAGGCATTCCTCTTGAATATGAAGGCACCGGCACACTTCCTGATTCAGGACTGTTTAATACGATTGTCCATTGGGATATGACTTGTAGATATAGAAGTGGCGTAACATTACATTTTATGGATCAAGTATCTGCTAAAGCAAAAATATCCAAGGATGAAAAGCTGACATGGGACGACAAATGGGAGCATGGCGTTATTTTTGTAGGGACCAAAGGCGAGGTGTATTTAAAGCGAATGGCTTTTAAGACCAACCCGATGACATTAATGAAAGTAGCCAAGAATCCGGGTGACATACGATTACCGGCAAGTAGTGACCATAATGCAAACTGGATACATTGCATTAAGACCAGGGAGCAACCTGTTAGCGATATATATTCAGCTGTCAAGTCGGACATTCTCTGCCATTTATGCGATATTTCGGTCCGTACCGGTCGTAAAATTAGATGGGATCCCGTAAAAGAAACGATCGTCAACGATCCGAAGGCTGTGAAGATGATGTCCCGTCCCATGCGCGCACCCTATGATAAGCTGATGCTACTATAGAATAGACGGGTGATCGTGATTGGAGATTTTAGCCGATAACTATTGAAAAAAATAAAAAAATAAGTAAACATTCACGGGTATTGGCAAATCGTAAAAGTTATCCTGGGCAGATGATATAAACGATTTGTGATTTTTGATTTTCGATGTTTATTTATTGGAAACATCGGGTGTTTTGGTGTGTAGACAAAGCATAATTATGTTAACCTTTTATGGAGGAGAACTATCATGTTTAAGAAAATGATTTATTTAATGTCTTTTGTTTTGGTGCTGGGTCTGGTTCTGATGGATTCGTATGCCAAGGCTTCCCTCCTAAATGATGGGGTGGTAGCGTACTGGCGGTTTGAGAATAATGCCGACGACTCTTCCGGTTCGGGCCATGATGCTACCGGTGTTAACGGCCCAACTTATGTGGCGGGTAAGGTAGGTCAGGCGATCCGGCTGGACGCACCTGCTTACCCCGATGGCCAGTATCTAACCGTAGCCGCACCAGCCATGGTGCCGGCGCCGTGGACGGTTTCCGTGTGGGTGAACAAGCAGGGTCCGCCTCAGAATTATGACGCATCCGGCCTGCTGGATGGTGGGCGTGACCCCGACAAGACTAATCCTGAGCAGACGACCTGGTTCGGAATCAGGCTCGAACAGTTCGGTAGTGGTACTCCTAGCAAGGTAGGTATGACTGACGTCGCTAGTAGTCCTGCGAATCCATACTGGGAGTACGCACTGACGACTGGTGAGTGGGTGCATCTGGTATTCATCGGGACCGATGCCGGGGCAACGCTTTATGCCGACGGCATTTCACAGGGAGTCCTTGCTGAAACTGCCTCTTGGCCGGTTTGGATTGGTCAGATTGGAAAAACCCAGTTCTACAACTGCCCGGCCGACGCTATTCTCGACGAGTTAGCTATCTGGGACCGAGCATTGACGCAAGAGGAGGTGCTGGAGTTGTGGAATAATGGATATGGCACGGCGTTGTCCTGGGAAGCTGCCTCGGCCCTCACTCCCCAAAACGGTGCAACCGATGTGTCTCGGGAGGTGGTTCTTAGCTGGACGCAGGGAGCTTACGCGGCGCCAACAAACGGGCACAAAGTCTATTTTGGTGAGAGCTTCGACGATGTCAATGATGCCACTGGCGGCGCCGCCCAGACTGCTGCCAGCCATGCTCCGGCACAACGCCTTGATTTAGGCACGACTTACTACTGGCGGGTCGATGAAGTCAATGCTCTGCCCACCAGCCATATAGAGTTCAAAGGGGAAGTCTGGAGCTTTACGACTGAACCCGTTGCTTATCCCATCGAAGATGTAAATGCAACGGCTTCCAGTGCACTGCTGGATATGGGCCCGGAAAATACCGTGAACGGTTCGGGACTGGATGCTGATGACCTGCACTCGGCAGAACAAACGGATATGTGGATGAGCAGCAGCGAACCGAACGGGGCCTGGATAGAATATGAGTTCAACAAGGTTTACAAACTACATGAGATGTGGGTATGGAACTCTAATCAAATGACTGAGCCTACTGTTGGCTTCGGTATCAAGGAAGCCACGATTGAGTATTCGGTCGATGGAACCAACTGGGCCATATTGGGCACTACTCATGAGTTTGCTCAGGCGCCTGGTGTGGCTGGTTATGCATGCAATACTGTTGTTGATCTTAGTGGCGTGGTAGCTAAATATGTTAAGATCACCGCCAACAGCAACTGGGGTGGCTTTGTGCCCCAGTACAGTCTGAGCGAGGTGCGATTCTTCAGCATACCCGTCTTTGCAAGAGAACCCAGCCCGAATTCGGGCGCAACAGATGTCGCTGTGGATGTAACCCTCGGCTTCAGAGCGGGAAGAGAGGCGGCTAAGCACGATGTGTATTTGAGCACCGACGAGCAGGCTGTGATAGACGGTACTGCCCTTGTTAGTACCGTGACTGAGACCAGCTATAGTACCTCACTCGATGTGGACAGCACTTACTACTGGCGGGTCGATGAGGTCAATGACGCCGAGACCCCCACAACGTGGCAAGGCAATTTCTGGAACTTATCGACACCCGAGTTTCTTGTTGTGGAGGATTTTGAGGGCTACAATGACCTTAATCCCGATGATCCCGGCAGCAACAGGATATTTAATACGTGGATAGACGGATACGACAACCCGGCAGTAAACGGTTCTATCGTTGGTTATGCTGATGCTCCTTTTGCTGAGCAAAGTATTGTTTCTGGCGGCAAACAGTCGATGCCGTTTTTCTATGACAACAGCGTTGCCGCTTATTCAGAGGCCACAGCGAATATCGCTGATCTACAGGTAGGCCAGGATTGGACCAAGCATGGCATTAAGGCCTTGACGCTACGGTTTTCTGGCGATCCCAATAATGCTGTGCAGCCGATGTACGTGAAGCTCAACGGCTCCAAGGTAACATACGATGGTGATGCCGAAAACATAAGGCGAACGGTGTGGCAGATGTGGTATATTGATCTGGCCTCGCTCGGCGTGAGCCTCAGCAATGTTACTGAGCTAAGCATTGGCTTTGAGCGTAGTGGAGCGGTTGGTGGTCAGGGAGTGGTTTACTTTGACGGTATCAGGCTGTATTCTCGTGATCGTCAGTTGATAACACCGGTCGAGCCCGGCACCGCTAATCTGGTAGGGCACTGGATGTTTGACGAGGGTTCCGGGACAACTGCTGCCGACAGCTCCGGCAATAACAATCATGGCACGATTACTGGTGCTGAGTGGGTTGCCGGGCAAGTTGGCGGGGCGCTGAAGTTCAATGGTGCGGAATATGTTGAAGTACCGCCCGCGGCGTGGTCATCTGTTGAAAAACAGGTAACTATTGCGTTCTGGGTGTATGGTGACCCGGATGCACAGCCCCAGGCTTGCAGCTGTTTTGGGGCCTATCAAGACCCTGCAGTTGAGAATTCAAGGGTGGCGCACTGTCATCTTCCCTGGAGTAACGGTAATGTGTACTTCGATACAGGTGGCACCGCTGATGGTTACGACAGGATTTCCAAAGCCGCGACTCCTGCGGAATATAAAGGTTCGTGGCAGCATTGGACATTCACCAAGGATGCCGATACCGGCGAGCAAAGCATATATCTTAATGGTGTTCTTTGGCACAGCGGTAGCGGGCTGACCCGCACAATGACAGGAGTCACTGCATTCACGATCGGTTCTAATAGCATGGGTGCAGAGAACTTTAACTATGCCGGCCTGATGGATGATTTCCGCCTCTACGACCGTGCGTTGTCAGAAGGTGAGATTGCGTGGCTTGGCGGCGTTACTAAGCCGTTTGACAAGCCGTTTTGAGACAATGATTCAGAGTGCCAAAATAACGATTGACTACATACTGCTATGATTTCCTTGAAATATTGATGCCACACACACACGTTATGAGAATGAAGTAGCAGTCCTTCTTCGTGCGGCCCACACGCCAAGTGTGGGTCGCCCGGGCTACAGGAAAAAAATGCTATGAAGGTAATACATCTGATTCGATTTAACCGTTGTCAAGCCTTTTATCTTCAGCCTACAGTCTATCTACCTAACCCACTACAATCTTACTAATAGGAGCCACTATGATGAGAAAAACAAAAGCATTCACCTTAATCGAGCTGTTGGTGGTGATTGCCATCATTGCCCTGTTAATGGCGATCTTGATGCCCGCCCTGCAGCGGGCCAAGAAACAGGCGGCCGCAGCTGTCTGTCTGTCTAATCAGCGTCAGCTTGTGCTTGCATGGGTTTTGTACGCGCAGGATAATGACGACAAGTTAATCGGGGGGCACGACGGGCATCCCGGCTCACCCAGTTATAAGTATGACTGGGTCAAGCTGCCGCAGATGGAGGACGGCACCGTGGTCGCGGGAGCCGCAGCCACTATCGAAGACAAAAAACGCGGCTGCGAGCGCGGGGCCATGTTTCCGTACGTGCAGGATGTCGATCTCTATCACTGCCCCGGCGACAGGAGACACCGGACCGAAATGACGCATCGCAGCTATGGTATTCCTGGAAGTATGAATGGAGATTGGGGCGGCATAGGTAAAAACAGTTGGTATACACAACAGTGGGGATACCCTTCCTACAAGAAGCTCACGCAGATCAAGAATCCGGGCATCAAGTACGTATTTCTCGAAGAGAAAACCGACGTCGGAAGCTATAACTGGGGGGCCTGGATTCTGGCGCGGGAGGGCGATCGATGGAATGACCCGATTGTCGTACGGCACGGGCAGCTCAGTGTGCTGGCCTTTTCCGACGGCCATGCAGAAAAGCACAACTGGCAGCAGAAGAGCACTCTGGAAATGACGTATGTTGACTATCCCGATTGTATAGGGTGGCCTGCAACCGATGGCACCGACGACTTGGAATACATGCGCCGCGGACACAACCCTGCACGTTAATCTCCTGCGAGCAACATCCTGCACCAAAATCGAGGCCGAGAGCCTTAGAGCCTATCCGAATAATCCGCTGTCCTACTCAAAAATTCGAACTTGTTTTATTTCAACGACTTATGTAAACTCCCTGAATAACGATTAAAGATTAATTCTATAGGAATATTCGGGAGAAATCAATATTGAAAATCCTTGCCAAATTCATCTTTGAGTTTCT
>DATLBB010000221.1:0-10677 GCA_035527155.1 Sedimentisphaerales bacterium | reverse complement strand
TTGAGATTTCAGCAAGCCATATTTCTATAGCTCTTTGGAGTCGAGACTGAAAGGCAAGATATCATGAAGGTGGAGAAGGCGAAGATCAGTGATGCCCAGCGGATATACGAACTGGTCAACGGCTTTGCCGACAAGGATGAGATGCTCGCCCGGGCATTAAGCGAGATATATGAGAACCTTCGTGACTTCTTCGTAATCAGGGATAGCAGTGCTCAAGTTATTGCCTGTGTTGCGCTCCATATTCTCTGGGAGGATTTGGCCGAGATCAGGACCCTGGCGGTAAGCGAGGATAAGCAGGACCAAGGAGTGGGTTCGGTGCTCGTCAGAGCCTGTCTCAATGAAGCCGAGGGATTGGGGATTCCCACGGTCTTTTGCATGACCTACAAGCCGTTTTTTTTCGAAAGGCACGGTTTTCGCCAGGTTGACAAGATGGAGTTGCCGCGCAAGGTGTGGTCCGAGTGTTATCGCTGTCCTAAATTTCCCGATTGTGATGAAGTGGCTCTTATCTACCATTTTGGGTCGGGTGGGAGCTGATGTAGGCTCACGCTGATCACATCAAAATCCCACCAGACCGATCAGACCGTTTCATACCCAAGAAGAAGCAGTCAAAATTCCCTATAACATGGCTAAAGCTGACAAGAGATATCGACGGGTGGTTGCTTTTCCCAAACCCTTGACTATTGTGGAACCGAGGGAGATAAAAAAGCTCATCGAGATGGATTTTGTATTTTTTCCCTGCGGTGGAGGAGGAATTCCCCTGATCCGAAAAAAGCGGAAGCTCAGAGGCGTTGAGGCAGAGATCGACAAAGGTCTAGCCAGTGCAGAGCTTTCCGAGGAGATCAATACCGATATGCTTATCGTTCCATCAGGTGTAAAGGGTGCGGCTATCCCCACACGGCTAGTCTTCGATGTGATTGGCATGGACATCGTGGAGGTCTCCCCGCCATATGATCATGCTGAAATACCGGCACTAGTTGCAGAAACACTGGGTCTCGACCTTCTATACGTTCTAGCGGCAAACAGGAAAAAAGATTGAATTTAAAGAAAGAATTTGACCGTACTTGTAGAATTATAAAATAATCTTATTATAACTTAATCCCTGAAACATCTTTGGCGGGAGATAATCCTAAGAAACGCTTTTATTAATCAAAAATTCTAGCTCGAAATTGCTTTTTTCATGTTGTCTTCCCTAAGAAAGGTATAAACGATGCAAACTGATGAAAAGCTGAAAAAGCGCATAGCCTATGAGAAGATGCTTGCCAGCATATCGGAGCGGGCCATGTCGGTCGATGATCTGCACCATTTCTTGGAATCCTCCCTGAAGAGCATGGGGAGCATTCTGGATGTAAGCCGTATCTTTATATTTGCCTATCAGCCCTCATCTGACACCTTTTCATGCATCTGTGAATGGGTTGCCGAGGGCATAGCCACATTAGAAGAGCTTGATGAGATCACGCTTTCGATTCCATGGGGATCGAAACAGCTAAAGGCCGGCCATGTCATCAATTTTCGAGACATTCGAGATATGCCCGGACAGCAATATAGGGAAAGACTGCTTGCTGCAGATACCAAATCCACCTTAAACGTCCCGCTTTTTATTCAAGGTGATTTTTACGGCTTTATTGGGTTCGATGAATGTCGCCACCACCGGAAATGGATAGATGAGGATATATATATCCTCACCACTGCGACTCAACTTATTACCAGAGCAATTGAAAACAAGAAATATGAAGAAGAATTGGAGCAGCATCGCAGCGGCATGGAGTCCATCTTCAGCAGTGTACAAGACGCCATTATTACCGTCGATACCGAAATGAATGTGATCCAGGCAAATAAGGCATCGGAAACTTTCTGCGGTTTCAAGATACAAACCGGTCAGCCTTTTTCCGATTGTGCGAGAGACTGCGATCAGTCCTGCGTTGAGGTCCTACAGGAAACCTTGAGAAAAAGGGTTCCGATCCAAGACCGCCGGACCGAATGCAGGCGCAGCCATGCAAAAAAAATGATCGCTATGGTCAATAGTTCCCCACTGCTAGATGGTGGGGGCAACTTCATGGGAGCCGTACTGGTTATACGAGACATTACACGGCTTACCCGCCTTGAGGAGGAATTAAGAGAACGGCACCATTTTCACAATATTATCGGTAAGAGTGAAAAAATGAGAAAGATATACAGTCTTTTAAAAATGTTGGCCAATCAAGAAACCACTGTTTTGATTACGGGCGAAAGCGGTACCGGCAAGGACATGGCTGCAAAGGCCCTTCATTATGCAGGAGCGCGAGCAAGCGGGCCGTTTGTAGCGGTTAATTGTTCAGCTCTTGCTGAAAGTCTGCTGGAAAGTGAGCTCTTTGGTCATGTCAAAGGTGCCTTTACCGGCGCAGAAAAGGATAAAATCGGTCGTTTTGAGGCCGCCGATGGCGGTACGATTCTGCTGGATGAGATTGGTGATATCTCCCCACTGATACAGTTGAAGCTGTTAAGAGTACTTCAGGAGAAGGAATTTGAGCGGGTTGGAGAATCGAATCCGAAAAAAGTGGATGTTCGCGTTATCGCATCGACCAATGGCAATTTGCAAGAAGCCATAAACATGGGAAGGTTCCGGAGGGACCTCTATTACCGCCTCAATGTGTTAGAAATTAGAATGCCACCGCTCCGCGAGAGGTATGAAGATATTCCTTTGCTGATTGAGCATTTCTGTGGGGTTTTGAAAAGAACTTATGCAAAAGACATTAGCGGCGTATCGGATGAGGTCTTGCAAATATTCATGAACTATCCTTGGCCAGGGAATGTCCGGGAGTTAGAAAACGTCTTGGAAAGGGGCTTTGTGTTTTGTCGAAACCGAACCATTCAGTTGGAGCACATTCCTGCCGAAATTAGCGATTATGTTCGTGTTAATAGGCGATTTTCTGAAAAGACGACGGCTGATGATCCTGAAAAGATCCTCAAGGCCTTGGAAAAAACCGATTGGAATATTTCAAAGGCTGCTCGCTTTCTGGGTATCACCCGGTGGACAATGTATCGAAGATTTCAAAAATATAATATTAGCAGGCCAGCAGAAACCCTGTAGCATCGCACATAAGTGTAGCCTAACAAACCTGTGCGGTGCTACACTCATCCTTACCAGGTCGAGAAATTCTTCTCCTGTCTGATATCTGCAAGTATTTAAAAATACAGCAAATATTTTTTTTGTTTCCTCGTGCTGCCCTGGCATTTTATTTGCTCTATCATATGATAAAACGCAACACGTGCACTATACTAAATTCTGTGTCTTTCTAAACCTGCCGTGTAATACGGAGCTGATTTCACGGGGGTAGAGTGGCAGCTATTTTGATAAAGAAACAAGGACGTCTTTTTTTAAAAGAGACTTGTAAAAAGGTAGCGCAGAGGGCTTACTCCATTGACGTGAATTGCGGAACGATGTCAAATACTGCATAAGAGGCCTTCTCTGGCTCGCCGACATGACTTTGTGTGCAAGGAGTGATATCCAAAGATAAACCGTTTTCCCTAATCATCAAAAGGAGGGATGAATGGCCTTTAATCTCAGGAACAGGCATCTATTAAAGCTCTTGGATTTCAGTCCACAGGAAATACTATTTTTATTGGAGCTTTCGGCAGATCTGAAAAAGGCAAAATACGCGGGAATAGAGCAACCCAGGCTTACAGGAAAGAATATCGCCCTTATTTTCGAAAAGGCGTCTACCAGGACCCGGTGCGCCTTTGAAGTCGCGGCCTATGATCAAGGGGCCCATGTCACCTATCTGGGTCCATCCGGATCTCAGATGGGCACCAAAGAATCCATGAAGGACACGGCCCGGGTGCTGGGTCGGATGTATGACGCCATTGAATACCGGGGATTCGGGCAGGACATCGTGGAAGAGCTGGCCAAACATGCCGGTGTTCCCGTGTGGAATGGCTTAACCAACGAATTTCATCCCACCCAGGTGCTGGCGGATTTTTTAACCATGATGGAGCACAGCGACAAGCCGCTAAGCCAGGTTAGGTTTGCATACCTGGGCGATGCAAGAAACAACATGGGCAACTCACTTTTGGTGGGGGCCGCCAAAATGGGCATGGATTTTCGATCTGTGGCTCCGAAAAGTGTGCAACCCAACGCAGAGCTGGTTTCAAAGGCAAGAGAAATCGCTGAGGAAACCGGCGCCAAAATCACCATTACCAATGATTTGGAAAGCGGCGTTAAAGGATGTGATTTCCTGTGTACGGATGTCTGGGTTTCCATGGGCGAGCCGGAAGATGTATGGAAAGAAAGGATTGCGTTACTCAAACCCTATCAGGTCAATGCCGCCGCCATGAAAAAGACCGGCAACCCCAATGTAAAATTCCTGCATTGCCTGCCGGCGTTTCACAACCGTGAGACGGTCATCGGTGAGGAGATCTACCAGAAGTTTGGTCTGGACGGCATGGAAGTAACCGAAGAAGTATTTGAGTCCGATGCATCAATAGCTTTTGCTGAAGCTGAAAACAGAATTCATACTATCAAAGCAGTGATGGTGGCTACACTGGGAAGCTAAATAAACTGGAATGTCGGTACTGTGGGCTTATGCAACGGCACAAAGATGAGAGATTTTTCTTCGTAGCACGTGGGGGTTGACCGTTTTGATTTGCAATCTGGCAAATCACCTCCATGTGGGGGTATGAAAAGATGGGGAAAAAGCAGGTTGTTTTGATCGCTCTTGGCGGCAATGCGTTAGTTCAAAAGGGACAAAAGGGCACTGCCGAGGAGCAATTTGAGAATCTCAAATTAACCATGAAACAAATTGCGCGACTCTCTAAGAAATACACCATTGTGATTACCCATGGCAACGGTCCCCAGGTCGGGAATCTGCTGTTGCAGCAGGAAAGCTGCCATGAGGTCCCCAAAATGCCGCTGGAGATTATTGGAGCGATGACCCAGGGACAGATCGGTTACATGATTGAATCCTCTCTGGACACAGCACTCATGGAAATTGGCATCAATGGGTTACAGCTTTTTGTCACGCTGATCACCTATGTCGTGGTCGACGAAAACGATCCTGCTTTCCAACAGCCCACCAAACCGATCGGCCCTTTTTATACCGAAGAAGAAGCAGCCAATTTGCCCTATCACATGGTGAAAACCGACAAAGGTTACCGGAGGGTTGTGGCCTCCCCCAAGCCGATAGCTATAGTGGAGCACCGGGAGATCAAAAAGCTCATCGAAATGGATTTTATCATCATCTGCACCGGTGGTGGCGGAATTCCTGTGATTCGCAAAGAACGCAAGTTCCGCGGCGTAGAGGCAGTCATTGACAAAGATCTGGCCAGTTCAGTCCTGGCCCAGGAAATAAAGGCGGATATCTTTGTTGTTGCTTCAGACGTCGAAGGCGCCGCTATCCATTGGGGAACACGGGATCAAAGAGTGCTGCGAAAGGTCCAACTGGGGGATTTGGGGCAATATGTTCAGGACGGTCATTTCCCAGCCGGATCCATGGGGCCGAAGATAGAAGCGGTTACACAGTTTTTTCAAAACACCCGCAACAGGGCTATCATTTGTCACCTTGAAGACATTGAAAAAGCGATTGATGGCAAGACAGGAACAGAAATTGTCGAATAGAGCACGCCTAAAAGGGCTGGGGTTAAGAAATGAATCTCTTTGCAGCAAGGTGCAGGAAATTACCAACGTAAGACATATAGAGATGGCTTCTGTGAACACTATGCCCGCTTGACGCCATCCAGATAGTCTGATACCCTGCGCAACCATATCATTGCAAGGATTGAAGCCACGCGGCAATATGCCCTATTGAGATTGCTTCACATGCATTCGCAATGACCCTTTTAAGTACTGGCCATTTGAATGTACCGTGGTATGAATCATTCTAAACGTCATCTGAGTTTGTCAGTTCGAATCTGTGTCTTATTTCTTAATGAGAAACGTAACTGCAATATACATACATTTGTCGAAAGGAGGTAAGAGAATCTATGTCAAAAAAAAATGTGATTATTATCGGAGCGGCAGGAAGAGATTTTCATAATTTTAACACCTATTACAGAGGCAACAAGGATTATACCGTTGTTGCCTTCACCGCGACCCAGATTCCCGATATAGAAGGCCGGAAATATCCGGCGGAACTGGCGGGAGAGCTGTACCCGGAAGGCATCCCCATCTACGGCGAACAGGAACTTCCACGGTTGATCAAGGATCTGAAAGTTGATGATTGTGTCTTCTCCTACAGTGATGTTTCCTATCAACATGTCATGTCCGTCAGTGCTATCGTGGAAGCGGCCGGCGCCAATTTTATTCTACTGGGTCCTAAAGACACCATGATTAAAAGTACCAAGCCGGTGATATCCGTTGGGGCGGTCAGAACCGGGTGCGGAAAGAGCCAGACCTCCCGGCGAATCATAGAAATTCTGATGGCAAAGGGTTTAAAAGTTGTGGCTATCCGTCATCCCATGCCCTATGGCGATCTCGTGGCTCAGAAGGTACAACGGTTTGCGGAGCTGTCCGATCTGGAGAAACACCATTGTACTGTTGAAGAGATGGAAGAATATGAACCTCATGTAGTTCGTGGCAATGTCATTTATGCGGGTGTTGATTACGAGGCAATCGTGAGGGCGGCCGAAAAAGATCCAAACGGCTGTGACGTCATACTCTGGGACGGAGGAAACAACGATTTCCCATTCTATGTATCCGATTTAATGGTAACTGTTGTTGACCCTCATCGCCCGGGTCATGAACTCACCTATTATCCCGGTGAAGTGACCCTGAGGATTGCAGATGTTGTTGTGATCAACAAGATGGACAGCGCTGATGCCGCTGGCATCCAGACTGTGAGAAATAACATTGCCGCAGTGAATCCGGATGCGATTGTCATTGACGGCGCTTCCACGCTGGAAATAGATGATCCATCCATTGTAAAAGGGAAGAGGGTTCTCGTAGTGGAAGACGGTCCAACCCTGACCCACGGGGAGATGAAGATCGGCGCCGGGGTTGTTGCCGCTCTGAAATTCGGTGCGGCCGGGCTGGTTGACCCGCGGCCTTACACAGTGGGCCGGCTGTCGGAAACCTTTAAGATTTATCCGGGGATTGGAACACTGCTGCCGGCCATGGGATACGGTGAGCAGCAGCTAAAAGACATGGAAACGACCATAAACAATACGGAGTGTGATGCCGTGGTGATTGGAACCCCCATCGATCTGAGCCGCATCATCAAAATCAATAAACCGAACACCCGTGTTTACTATAACCTGCAGGAGATCGGGCGACCCGATCTGACCATGGTGCTGGATGATTTCGTCAAGAAGCACCAACTGGTTTGATCGTTTATGTTCAGAGAAGAGATGTGTTTGGTAAACCGTTCACGAGAGAAAGGAGGACAAAGCAATGGCAAAGATAGTGAATTCTTGGAATGAGTGGGATCCGTTGAAACGTGTGATTATCGGAAGACCGGAGGGCACCAATGTACCTGCCCCGGAGCCGGCCTGGTGGTATGATCTCCCCTTAGGAGGGTTTCCGCTGGGGCAATGGGGGCCGTTCCCGCAGGAGATGGTAGATGCGGCCAACGAGCAGATGGACTATTTAGTGGCGCAGATTGAGAAGCGGGGCGCCATCGTCGAGCGAGTAGACATTCAGCCATTCATGCTGAATGTACCGGTTTCGAACCCGTACTGGACTCAGCTTAACTGCCACGGTGTCAACAACACCCGCGACATCACCATGATTCATGGCAACTACATCATTGAGGCCACGACCTGCCGCCGTACCCGCTACTGGGAGCGTATGAACCTGCGGCCGATCTTCGAGCGGTACTTCAAAGAGGACCCCGAGGTGGTGCATTTTGCGGCGCCCATGCCGATGCTGACGGATGAGTCCTACGTCAGGAACTACTACTACGACTACGAGCACACCTGGACGGATGAAGAGAAGACGAAGCGGCTGCACAATTGGGAGTTCCAACTGAGCGAGAAGGAGGCCCTATGGGATGCCGCTGATGCGATGCGGTTCGGCAAGGACATCTTCCACCAGGGCTCATGCGTGACGAACAAGGGCGGTATGGACTGGCTGAAGCGCATGTGCGCCGCGCTCGGTCTCCGGCTTCACCATGTGCTGTTCGACACCCCCAAGGAAAAAGACAAGCCGAACAACTACCATCCCTGGCACATCGACGTAAACCTGGTTCCGCTGCGGCCGGGCCTATGCATGTATAACCCGGACTGGTCGCCGCGCACTCCGGAGATGTGGGATTTGTTCAAGAAGAACGACTGGGAGCTGATCCCGGCGGCAAGGCCCACCTACGTGCACAAAAACAAGGTCTATCTGACCGGACTGTATGAGGGTAAGTCCTGGATCTCCATGAACACCTTCTCCATCGACCCGAAGACGGTCTGCGTGGAGGCGCACGAGACGGCCTACTGCGAGCAACTGGACAAGCTCGGCTTTGAGGTCGTCCCGATTCCCTATGAGAAGGTGATCCCGTTTGGCGGCGCGCTGCACTGCACCACGCTGGACGTGTATCGTGAGGGGATCTGCGAGGATTACTTCCCGAAACAGATTGATGGGTATTAACAAGAATTTCAACGAACTGATTCGTTTTCTGCTCGTATCAGGTGTGAAAAAGCCTGAACGCTAAACCGGATCTCTTCGTTGAAACCTCATGCCGGCAACTGAGCCAAATGAGTGGTCTTCTGACAAAAACGATTGGTCCTCGAAATCCAGTTCAATTGCAAATCTAGAAGGGAGGTTTGTTATGTCAGCTATGGGTGTAGGTCTTGTTGTCTATATTCTTTTCTTTTTTATAGTTGGGATTGGCATGTACTACCTGGTTCAGAAAAGCGGCAAGCGCTATATTATTGCCGGTAAGAGTCTCCCTTTTTTCCTGGTGGGAACCATGCTCTTAGCACAAGGATTAGATGCGAATGCCACGATGGGCAATGCAGCAGGCGTATATGGCGGCGGATTCTGGGCTGGGTTCCAATTCGCGATCGGCCTGGCCTTATGCCTTATGGTGGTCGGGATATGGTACGCGAAACCACTCAACCGGATGAACCTGCTCACACTGCCTGATTTCTACTTTAGAAGATATAATTGGTTTACCGAAATCATCACCGGGCTTCTCATGTGTTTTAGCTTTGCCATACTGGTGGCAGGCAACTTTGCCGGTGCTGGCTGGATCGTTTCCATTATTTTCAAAATAGATTATGTTTGGGCGCTGATCATAGTAGCGCTCTTCATTTTTATTTACACTGTCAGCGGGGGGCTTTACTCTTGTGCCGCCACGGACATAGTGCAGATCTATCCTGCCATGGTTGGGTTTATCGGTGCTTTTTTCTATCTGCTCGCCACGTATGGCTGGGGCCACTTCTCAGCGGCAATTCCGGATAATTTCGTGGACTTAAGTGGTCTATACTCAATCAAGAACGGCGCGCTCCTCAATTGGGCGGGCATTCTGGCCCTGGGTATTGGTGATGTAGTGGCTCTGGATTTCATGGAAAGGATCTTTGCTTCCAGGACCCCTGAAATAGCCCAAAAAAGTTGTTTCTATGGAGCGGTGGGGATAGTAATAACCGGTATCGTCTGTTCCTATATGGGATTAATGGGGCTAACGTTTTTCCCGGAAATCGCCGACCCGAGAATGATTCTGCCGACAATTGCGCTGGATATGGTCCCCTATGTCTTTGGATTATTAATATTGGGCGGCATTATCGCAGCCGGAGCATCTACTGCTGACGGGGGGATATTAGGAGTATCCGCGGTGCTGGGCAGGAATATCCTTCAGAGAAACATCCTCCTGCCGCTGGAACGGAGAAGAAGAGAACTGAAGAGGGGTGTGGGCCAAAAAGTATCTGATGAACAGGCCAAGCTCATTTCTGACCGCAAGCTTCTCATAATCGCCAGGATCATGGCCATACCGGTCGTCGCTTTAGCGATTTTCCTGGCCATTATAAAACCCGAGCCGGGAATTCTGCTGGTTCTTGCTTTTGACGTGGTGTTCGCCGGGTGTCTTGTTCCGCTGACACTAGGCATCTACTGGAAGAAGGCCAATACACCCGGGGCCTTGGCAGCGGTCTTTGTTGGCTCTATCCTTCGGTTGATTCTGTTCTATCAGATTCCTGAGCACTTAGCCGGTTTGGATACATTAATACCTCCGGTTGTCTCTCTGATTGTCATGGTACCGGTCAGCCTGTTGACGCAAGAGAAATATCCGGCAAAGCACCACGTGATCCACGAGATCCCGGATGACTTAGACGTGCTCGAAGCCAGAGCCTAAAAGCCTATTTTGCTGGATGTATTCATCTGGTGGTTGCTTTGATAATTCGTAACAGTTCAGCCCCGAATGGTGGCTGAACTGTTACGGTAATTTTTGTTGTATTCATTTTACTGAAAACGCCAGAATACCCTGCCCGATAGGGCGGGGATGACTGGCGTTTTTCTTTGCTGATCCCGTGTTTCGTCAAGCTGACGTCTTATACCAAGTTGCAATCATGTCATTGCGAGGAGCCCTTCGACTTTGCTCAGGATAAACTCCGCGACGTGGCAATCTATCCTATGGAGCCCGCCCTGATATCGCCAAATGGCATGTCAAGGTAAAAATGTTATTCATAATCGATCAGCTCCAGGTACTGTTTGACGACATGTTTAGCTATACCTGTTACAATATGAATATAGTCAATATCGTTATTGTGTTGATACACGGTTTTAAC
>DATLBB010000220.1:0-8450 GCA_035527155.1 Sedimentisphaerales bacterium | reverse complement strand
CTTGCCTTTGTTGTTCTGCTGATGCCGTGGCAGAAGTTCTTTGGCTGCGTAGTGGCCGGAGCAATGTACACGCCTTCCGAATTACAGAGCGCTTGTGCCAAAGCTGAGGGCTGCAATATATTCGCCACAATCCTTCACTATTTGCGGTTCACCGGCTACTGGCTATTGGTACTGCTGCTGCTTATCTTCTCGCAAATCCGCAGTGGTCGTTGGGCAAAGGCCACCCTTCGTCGTCTGGAGGTTATATAAAAAGAATGGCCAAAGGCAGGCTCGGCTTTATCGCTGCGGCCGTCTGACTGTTTGTGGTCATATAAAATTCAGGCGAGCCCAACCGAGCCGAAAGCAGCCCAAGAACGTAAATCAGATGGATATCGGCCTTAGTGTGATTGAGCATAATTTGTGAGTACTCGTAAATTTTCGGGCGGCGTGTTACGAGTAACTTCACAACCGGCACCAACAATAAAATTGCTGCCCGCTTCTTTATGGCATTGCTCTACTGCTTGATGTATTTGCTCTGGCGTACTATCCTGCAGGACCGAAACCGGGTCGATATTGCCGCATATAATCTGGGTCTGCCCCACTTTTTCCCGGGCCTCCGATACCGGAACAAGATAGTCCAAATCGACTATTTCACAGCCCAGACGCCCAATGCCTTCAAGAATGTCCCGGGTGTTGCCGCAAATGTGCAGCCGTACAGCAGCCCCAAGTTTGTGGACGCCATCTATCAGCTTCTTTTCGTAAGGCCAGACAAATTCCTCATACAACTGGGGACCAACAAGAGAAGCAGCGGCATCCCCCATGCCCATTACATCCACACCTGCCTCAATCTGGAACTTTGCAAAGTTAAGTTCCATTTCATTTACAAATCCGAACAGGTCATGAATAAAGCCTGGATCATCATAGAAATCCATCATTATAGTGTTGATGCCGCGCAGATCGGCACCTTCAGCACAAGGGCCTTCAATCCAGCCCTCGATAATTTTATCGTTACCTATTCTGTCCTTTAAAAGTGCAACGCCTTCTACCCTATCCTGCATTCGGCCGCCACTAAGAACATCAGGTATTTTCAAAGAGGCAAGCTTGGTTTTATCAGCAAGCAGTGCATTATGATTATCAATAGCCGGCGGGGAATCCTCTGAATAGATAATTGAGGCCCCACAATCTGCTGCTTCCCGGGCAGGGTCGGATATAACAGAAACATGGTCGAAATCGAAATCCTCCGCCACTTTCAATTGGCCCTCGACCAATACCCTGTGGTCGGTTGCGTACTCATTGTATTTTTTGCCTATACTGTCACAGGCAAGTTGCATGGTAATCGGCATAAGAGGCAAATGGTCTATCTGCCCGCCTTTGAAAAGAGTAAAGATTCGTTCTCGACTGGTTTTATTTTTTTCATTCATGTTTTTCTAACCAATATGCGTGTCATTATAGAACCAACGCGGTCAATATTTGCACAAAAAAAGGTGCTAATTCCAACTTGGTTTTCATATTTCCGACTCTTATTCAATCACATTGTACTTAGCCTCTGTTTACCAGATCCTTCTGCTCGTCGCCGCTGCGTGCCAAATCCACGCCGTCTGCCCGCAACGCTTTCTGCAAATCGGCAACTTTCAACTCACGGGGCGTACAGCTTTTCTTAGCCGACATTGCCGCTGCCAGACCTGCTGCGTGACCGGTTGCCACGCAATTTCCCATACTCTTACCCGCGGAGGCCGCTACATGCGTAGCCGAGATGCAACGTCCAGCCATCAGCAGGCCGTCCAGCTTGTGGGGGATAATTGCCCTGTAGGGGACATCGTGGATCTTCATCTTGGAGAGTCGGACGAAGCCGATATCGAGAAAGCCACTCCGCCAGGCGATGACGTCGTCGAATTTTCTGCCGATCAGCGCATCCTGCTCAGTCAAGACGTATGGCCCCTTCACGCGGCGTGTCTCACGAACACCAATCTGAGTACCCGTGCCAATTAGCTCGATGTTTTTGAGTTCATCACCGCCGAACTCGCGCATGGCCTGGACCATCTGGAGGACCTGTCGTCGACTCTGACACTCGGCCTGTGTGCGCTGCACCGGGTCCGTAGCATCGAACTGGCCCAGGTCCCTTGTCCCAGCGTGGTTGATATAAAAGCTATGGCCATTTGAGACCTTACCAAGACCCCATCCGTTTGGAATAAGCGGATACTTCTTTTTTGCCTTGCGGGCGATGTCCCTTATGTTTGCCTTGCGAACCTGCTCTCTGGTGACGTTCGTCAAATTCAGGCACAGCGTCATCGGAGAGAGGTTACCCAGTTCCTTCATCGTCTCGGCGCCGGCGTAATAAGCCACGTCCGCATCGCCGGTGCAATCCACTATGGCCTTTGCGTTGATAACGGCCGGTCCTCGCTTCGTTGCAACTACCACGCCTGTAATTCGGCCACCGTCCACCACGGCGTCAATCGCCCGCGTGTGGACCAGGTATTTGCAGCCCACCTGATCCAGGGCGTCGAGCACCGCAACCTTCAGGTAATCAACATTGCACCACAACTGGTGCTGACCGACCCTGACGGCCTGGTCACCATAGACCCGGAGCTTCTCAAGGACCAGCTCGTGCATTTTCGAGCGCGGTTTGCTGCCGGGCCGCATCTGGTTTATTGGCATCCCTAAGCACCAGGCAGCAACTCCCCCGAAAAAGGCGTGGTGCTCAATCAGTAATGTCTTGGCCCCGTATCCGGCCGCGCCCAAGGCTGCACCGATACCTGCCGGGCCGCCACCTACAACCAGTACATCCGGTTTGTATGGAATACCAGCCTGCTTGCGTATTTTCAGGGTACTTTGAGCAGAAGCTGAACGCGTCAGCTTACTCACAGCACCTGCGCCCACGACCGCCGCACCGGCCGCCGTCAGAAATCTTCTGCGATTAACTTGCCGCTTGTGATTCATAGTACGTTCCTCCTTTTCTTTCAATTAAGACCTTTGCCGTGGCTTAGTTTTAGTTGCACCGGCGCGGCATTGAGAGCGCGAATAGTCAGAGCCCTTCCACCTGCGGGATTTACCACCGTAATCGTTCGTTTCTGCCCCGGTACCATGTCGAAGAAATTGTCCTCAAACACAGCTCCCGTAACGCCTTCCATCTCAAGTGTGACCGTTCGGGCAAAGACGTTCGTTGTTATTTCTATTTTGTCACCGACGGTGCGAACAGTCAGCTTGGCCTTCGGCAGATGCAAGTACCTCTCGCCTGTGAGCAAATACGTTGCGTCCCCTGCACCGAACGTGGCGTGAAGGAACTCGTTACGAAGGTAAATAGGTCCCAGGTCTGTTGTTACTAAGCATCGTTTTGCCTGGCCTGGCCCGATTTCCACCTGCGCTTGTAATTGGCCGCGTGATTTTCCATCGAACCGCAAGCGGTGTACCTCCAACTTGCCTGATACGGGCTCCGGTGAGTCATTAACCACCCATACTGCGATTGTGTCGCGCGTGCGCTCGAAGGAAATCAGAACAGGCTCATAAGCGCGGCGGAGGAGATAGAAGGGTATTTTGGGTTCGAGGTAATAATCGATAACACTCCAGTATATGATGGGCCAAGAGTCATTGAGGCGCCAAATCATATTGCCCCAGCATCGCCGGTTGCCATCGGGGCTGCCGTCCGGTACGCCCCGCCGCTCGCGCTCCACCCGGTCGCGCAGGTATTCACCGTGCGCCATGCCGAGAACACGAATGAGCTCTTCTGCGTTCGATGGGTCACAATATTCACCGACCCGGCCGACTTTATCCCAAGAGCCTCCTACTGAGCGATACTGCCACATCGGGGGCCAGGCCGCCCGGCCTGGCGTGCGTATTGCCGGGCTATATCCTTGAGGCCAAAGGTCTTCATCGCTAAGAAACAACTTCATGCTGGATAGCGAGGGTGCACTTGCCCGTCCAACCTCTGAGGCATAGAGCGGTACCGATGCATCAGGACAGAATTTGAGTGTTGTGTAATCGTGCCAGTCACCTTCGAGCGGCCAATTCGGGACCTTCCCGCCGTAAGGCGAACTGGGGTGGAACAGCCGGTCAGGATCCAGCTTCGCGCAGGCCTCCGGCATAATCTTGTGGAACAACTCCAGTCCTATTGTCGGATTATCGCCCCGCCCAAAATTCCATCCCATGTGATTTTCGTTACCGCCTGCCCAAAGCAAAATGCAGGGATGATTACGCAGCATGCGAATCATACCTTCGATTTCCAGGCGACAGTTCTCGTCGAATTCCGGCTCGCCGCTGGGGTGCATGTTGTATCCGAACATAAAGTCCTGCCAGATAAAAATACCCCGCTTATCACACTCGTCGTAAAACCGGCGTGGTGGTATATGTCCCTCACCCCAGATGCGAAGCACGTTCATCCGTCCGTGCTCAAGCAGGTCGAGCAGCCGTTCCGCCCGCTCACTGTCCCAGCAGTGCGTCATACCTTCCAGTGGCGCCCAGCACGCACCCCGCATAAAGATTGGCTGGCCGTTTACATCGAATCGAAAACGTTTCTGGCCTGTTTGTGGGTCTTTCAAAACCGGCCGAACATCCCGTATACCGAAACTCACGCTGCGACTATCCAGTCGTCCCTTTTTGTTTTTGAGAGTGACTTCAATCTGGTAGAGATTCTGTCGGCCGTGCGTTCTCGGCCACCACAATTTCGGATTCTTCACCGCCACCCTGAAATCCAATCCGTTGACAGAGTTCCTGGTTTCCCCACCTCCAATCTCTTTTCCAGCAGGGTCTTTCAACAGCCAATGGACTTGAGCATCTGCCCCACCTATTTTGATACTCAACTGCAGTTTGGCGCTTTTGAAATTTTTTGAAAGCTTCGGTCGTACCCAAACATCCTCTATCCAGGACTGACCCGGTACATCAAGCACCACGTCACGAAAGACACCCACCTTCACGGCATGAGGCCGCGCGCCAAGATACGAGCTAAAGTCACCGTGTGATTTCCTGAGCCACTTGTACTTGCCAAGGCTTTTATAGCGCTGCGGCCGTTTCACCTGATTGATGAAACGCAACGGTGACGAAAAGACAATCAAAAGGACATTATCCTGGCCGGCAGGGGCAAGCTGTTCCCGCACGTCGACTGCGTATTCGCGGTACATATTATTGAAATAGCCGATTTTCCTGCCGTTGAGGTAAACCGTCGCCAGCGTATCAAGCCCCTCAAAACGCAGAAATACTGGTCCTTCACCCCTGGTGGGACTGGCAAATCTACACGCATAAACCCAATCCTGTTCTCCCACCCACGCAGAATCAGCAGCGTTCTTACCAACGTGCGGATCGGATATCTTGCCGTGCTGAAACAGTATATCATGGACTTGTGCCGGCATTCGCACACGCAGCCAGGTATTATCCGGCGACGTTGCCGCACGTGTCAGCGCAGCCACATCGGGCTCGTCAGTATCAAGCTGCTTGATGTGCCAGTTTTCTGATAGAATAATTGTAGTCCTGTGGCTTCCCCAAACACACGAGGCCAAAATTAACAGCACAACCATGAACGCTGGTATCACACGCTTGCTATGCTTATAAACCACTCTTTCAATGTACGCATCGTCAAATGTAACAGTGTTATTTTTCAAAGCCAACAGTGCCATTGTTTCTACGACCTGCCTTCTTTTCCGTGTCTGAATTTTCCCCGCCGGCTATCACTTCTGTCTGTTTGGTCAGGCGAGTCTGTTTCAGACGGTTGAAAATTCTGTGGTTCTCTCCATACACATATATTAGATACTATCTCCTCATCCATCGCAATGTTGCTGCCTTCGCACTCAATTACATAGGTTGGGTATCTTTGATGTAACGTAACAACTGTTCCCGGCCTTATACAAAGACTGTCCATTTTGTGAAGCTGCTGGTCGCTTTTGCTATTAATATAGGCAACCCGTGCGGACTGCCCTACCGCTAATTCGACTAACGGAATGACAGAGCTCTGCGCTGTTCTTGAAGACTGCCTGCAGCATTGGCCCTGTGGAATGGGCATTCCGTGGGGACATGCCCTGGGATGGCCGAGCAATATACAGATACTGTCCACCAGTTCGGGATTAACCATATGTTCAAACTCACAGGCACCTGATTCATAATCTCCGCCAAGGACATCGTGGAGCAATCTTTCGGCGAGCCTGTGGGCACGGATTAATTTCTGTGCATAATCCTGGCCATTCTTTGTAAGGGTGATTTTATTGCCCTGTTGTGTTAATTCTACCAAACCTTCCGATACGAGTTCATCAATAATATCAACATCATAACCCGGATCCATGTTGGTCTTTAACACATCCACCGAATCCGTTCCCTCTTCTTTCATGTACCACAACTGCTCGAGATGCTCATCTCTTTCTCTCTTTTTGCTCATAGGACCCATCTCCCAATAGTGAAAACCAAGATCCAATTTAAGATACCCGCCAGAATAAAGGACGACGTATTTATAGCCGCAGCCATGGCCAGCCCGGTCTTTACCCCCATCTGCTTACACATTGCTACAACATTGGCAAAACAGGGGACAAACATCGTTGTGATAACCACAGTTACAATACACTGTATATAATTAAGCTCTCCGGCATCCACCATTCTTAACGTTAAGCCCGCAGCCGCTTCATGTCTGGCAATTGCAAGGATAAGCACATCCACGATATCACGTGGCAGACCAAGCCAGCCTTCCACAATCGGGCTCATTAGAGTTTTTGTCAGGTCGAGGGCACCCGTCTTGTCAAATAAAAACAATGCTGCCGCCGCAATGATAAAAATAGGGATGGCTTCCTTCAAAAACCAATACAAGCGGTAACAGGTTTTCCTGGCTATGGCTTTTGGGCTCGGAATCCGAATGGCGGGCAGCTCCTGCAAAAAAAAGCTTTTCTCTTCTTCTTTTATAATCTTATTAAGGGCCAGGCCGGCGCATAACTCAATAATGACCAGCGCTCCATAACCAATCATAAAGGCCTTAAATCCAATCCTTCCAAATATAGCCATATCAACGCCCATCTGTGCAGAGCAGGGTAAGGCAAAGGCAATTAAATAAACGGCTATAAACTTCTCTTTTTTGGACCGCAATCCCTTTGTGGTAAGTGTTGCCATGGTCTTGCATCCAAAGCCCAGGACGAGCGGCATAATGGCTTTTCCGGTCAAACCAATCTTCTCAAATATCCTTTTGGTTAGAACGCAAAGATTCGGTATATAACCTATGTCTTCGAGAAAACCAAACATGAGAAAGAACACAGAAAGTATAGGAAGTATTGTCACTATAGCGTTAAATAAACCGAGGGTCAAAATGCCGTAATCACCAACAAGAAATTCATTCCAGAAACCGGACGGCAAAAGTTTGGTTATATACTCTACAGTAGGGTCAAGTAATGCACCACTGAGTATTGAATCCAAAAAGCCGGCAACATGGGTCACAAGTAAATATGTCGTTACCAGGAAGAAAGCTAATATCGGGAGTCCAAATATTGGATGCCGGCTCAACCGGCCAAATACCTTGGAGAACTCTCCCTGCGTTATCTTCTGCTTTCTGGTTGTACGTTCAACCGTCTCGGCCACCCACTGACTTCGTCTCTTGTTTATGGCTCGGCCGAAGTTTCCTCTGAATTTCCTCCTGACTCTATTGACCTCTTTCTGTACCTTAGCTACTTTTTCCCGGCCGTATTTCTCTCTTAGATAATCCATCAGGAACGGATCAGAGAGCAACAATAGAATCGCTGCCTTTCTCTTGAAACTCATTTTCTCCGGCAGCTCAGAGACGATAGCCGATATTCCATCATCTATGATTTCGCCATACCGCAGAGACCACTTTCCTCTGCGTGCCCTGCCTATGGCATCCTTTAGCTCTTTTATGCTTAAGCCATTTCCGGTTACCGACTCCACGACAGGGATGCCTAAAATACGAGACAATCCGTTGGAATCAACCAATACCCCCCTTCTTGCAGTCTCATCTACCGCATTGAGCGATATAACCATGGGTATCCCCAATTCCAGGAGGTCCGCAGTAAGGGTTAATGATTGCTTAAATTGGTTGGCATCGATGCACTGGATGATTACATCCGGGGCCTCTTTGAATATCATATCCCGGACTATCAGTTCCTCTTCGGAGTGAATGTAAAGACAGTGAAGGCCTGGGGTATCAATGACCTGGCATGGTTCGCCGCCAATCTCACATCTGCTTCTTTTCATCTCTACAGTAGTGAGTGGATAGTTGGCAACTAACGTGTATTCGCCCGTCAGATTATTGAATACCTGGCTCTTGCCGGTATTCGGGAGCCCAACGATAGCGATTCTCTTTACCGGGCGGGAGCTGCTCGAATTATCTTTTTTTGCCTTCCCTTTTTCGCCCACGAGGCTCTCCAGGAACAGTTGACTGTTATTTTCAACCTCATTTTAGGAAATGAGACAATAGTCCAGAATCCTTGTCAACAGTTTTCTGGACACTGTTCGCTGGAAATCTGCGCATGCAACCGCGCTGAGTTGAGACGAAATGG
>DATLBB010000219.1:0-6460 GCA_035527155.1 Sedimentisphaerales bacterium | reverse complement strand
GTTACGGTACCACACGACCGGCGTTAGCTATGGACATCGGCGAAGTCTTTATACAGAGGGCTGTGGGTGTTAAGCTTGCAGCCCTTTGTTTTTTGGGAAGTGTTGGTCGAAGTCGGCACGGTTAGACGGTGAAACGGTTTGACGGTGGGACGGCATGGGTGAGCGTTATAGAATAAGAACGGTGGGGCAAGCCCCACCCTACCCGGCTACCGGAGATACAATGTCAATGTTCTTGTATGGTTCCCTTCGGCCTTGCTCAGGGTAAACTCCCAAGCTCAGTGTAAACTCTTTCGCTCAGGATAAACTCAAGAGCGTATTTTAGAAGGTTTCCGAGCAGGTCTCATTTCCCTTCGACCCATTCGGCTACGCTCAGGGCAGGCGGGGAAGAGATAGTTTTGAGTTTTAAGTGTTTAGTTTTGAGTTGGGATTGAGATTCTTCGCTTCACTTCGTTGCGTTCAGAATGACAAAAACCTAAGCGCAGATTGATGTTTATTTTGAAAAGGCCCTTTATAAAGCAATGGAGGGTTACCATGTTGGTGTAAGCGATTTTTGAGATCGGTGGTTATTGACGTGTAAAACTTTTCCCTCTGCTTAATAATGTAAAGATGCCACATCAAGCGAAGCTTTCGAATTTCTCTTTGCAGATTTTTTTGGTTAACATTTGCAATAGTTTCACACGTTTGGTTGCCAATTTAGCAGCTGCTTCGTTGACCAAACCTCTTGGGTCATTGGCCTTGAAGTATCCTTTGCTCGCAATTTACATCTGTCTCGCTCGGTTGTCGCATTATACTCGCTGATGCGAGAAGTGCAAGATTGAATTTTTGGCTCGATTGACGAATTTTCAGGAAGGAAACGCCCTGCAAGTGCAGGGGGCTAAAAACCCCGTCCATCCTCCTTCGCCGAGGCTTCGGCGGACAGGCAGGTGGCGGGGCTAATCATGACCCCCAAATAAATTTGGGGGCTAAACAGTATTGAGATTGCTTCGGCCTAAAAGGCAGGCCTCGCAATGACCCCCTTAGAGCATATCAAAGCAACCACATGGGTTTGCCCCTATGTGGGGATGACAGAAATAATGGTGGGTCAAGCTTTCCCATAAAAAAAGCCGCTTCGAAAAGCGGCTTTATTTATTCACGGTTAACTATTTATTTTTCATTCGTTTTCCAGCTCGCCATTGTCCTTTTTCTCACTATCTCTTGGATGGGCCTTTTCGTAAACTTCCTTCAGTTTCCTCGTGGTAAGATGCGTGTAAACCTGCGTGGTCGACAATGACTGGTGACCGAGCAATTCCTGGACGCTCCTCAAATCCGCACCGTTGTTTAACATGTGTGTTGCGAAGCTATGACGCAGGGTATGCGGGCTGATTGCCGGGTCCAGCCCGGCCATGTTAAGATATTTGTCCATCTTACGCCGGACACTACGCGTGCTGAGCCGCCGGCCGTGCTTGTTCACGAACAACACTTTAGAGTCAAAATTACTGTTACTTTGCGCCCTCTTATTCCTGAATTCCATATAGTGCTGGATGACCTGCAAAGCAGATGAGCCGATAGGTGAAATTCTTTCCTTTTTGCCTTTACCTCTTATATGTACAATCTCGCCCAAGAAGTCTACATCGTCCATGTTTAACGCCACAAGCTCACTAACTCTTATGCCGGTGCTGTAAAGTGTCTCGAGAATAGCTCTATCTCTTGCACCCAGCCAGCTATTCATCGGCGGCGTCTCGAGCAATTTCTTTACTTCTTCGTATTCAAGGAACCGCGGCAGTTTCTTGTCCTGCTTTGGAGTTCTGACTGCCACAACCGGATTGGAGCCAAGCTGGTTTCTTTTGACCAGGAATTTATAAAAGCTTCGCAGCGTGGCAAGTTTGCGAGCTATGGTCGCTTTGGAATATTGCTTGTCATTTAGAAAAGCCAGGTACGTTCTAACGGCGGCCGTCTGGACCGCAAGCATTAACTGGTCAACTTTGACATTCGCCTGCGTCGCCACGGCTGTAGCCGGGCCGGCCTCTCCTGCCTTTGTCGAGTGCAACGAAATCGGCTCATCACCCGATGGGCCGCATTCAGAAGTACCAATCAGAAACTCACCAAATTGTTTCAAATCAGCTGCATAACACTTAGCTGTATGTTCAGAGAACCGCTTTTCATATTTCAGGTAATTCAGGAACTCTTGGACAATCGAACTATCTTCCATAATCCACCTGCTTTCAATCTTGTGGCCGCCCCCCGCACTGTTTAGCCAAAACCAAAATTTCTCTTAAATTTCCGGTTCCTATTTTACAATTTTCTGCAAAACAGGGCCCGTCAATGACTTCAATTACATATACTGCCTTTTACTAACTCGCGTGAATTTGTATATCTGTATTCTCGCGCAAAAGTTCGTCTGCCTGGCCAATAAGCGACTGTGTCAGCTTGAAACTCAGGACCGCTGCATCAAACCATTCAAAACTTGTGCTGTCGTCCTTTGCCTGAGCAATCAGAGCATCCAGAAGCTCATCTTCACAGCCGGTCTCATAACGAAATATGAATTTCTCTGTTCCCTTGTTCAGAACCAGTTGTCGCCTTGTTTTTTTCATTACTACAAGATATAGGCGGTTTCGACTTAAGGGAAAAACGCCCAAAATATTTATCCGTCAAGTTGTTCGTAAAAACATCTAATACTCTTTATCGGTCGAAAAGCAGATAACTTATACTCAAACTTCGATTTTCTTCAGCAAATACAAAAAAAACCACACTTTGGAAAAGCTACAACGTTTTTATCGGCCAATAAGACCTCTGTCTTTACAAATTTGGATGCGAATTTGACAAATTAGCCACAAATTTATTAATCTGTGTTTATTTGCCTTCGAATCGCCTTGAAGAAGATTGCTCCATCCTTTTCGCTGGCGTGCACAAGACCCTGCTTTTGGAAATGAGCGATATATTTTAGCGCTTCATCGCGGCCAATGCCCAGCCCTGAGCATACATCATCCAGGGAGCAAGGCCTGCGTTTCAGCATTGATAACAGGGTTTCCATTCTGCCGGCGGTTTCACTTTGTGATGTATTGCAAAGTGGGGACTTATGACTTATCGCAGTAGGACCTACTACATCTTGGGTATGCTCTGATATATGCTCACTACATCGGGCCGGAGAAAAATCCGCCACAACTTCGCACTTTTTCCCCATCTGTGCGGCTATAGCTTCCATTTTTTCGGCATCCACTCTTTTGACGCCGGCGTGGGCTGTAGGCCGCACAGCCGTATTGAGCTGGATCTTGTCCGGCTGAATGCGTTTTATGGCATTCTCAATCTTGGAAATTTGCCTGGCATCGGTATTTAGTCCTTCGACGAGAAAAACCTCAAGCCATATGGGGCCGGCAAACTCATTTCTAAACACGCTTAATCCCAAAACCAGGTTTTCAATAATGATATCCTTGTGCGGACAATTTATTTCCTCGAAAGCCTGCTTGTCACCGGCATCCAGAGAAGGCAGTACCACATCAGCCTTTGCACAGTCTACACGCACATCCTGTCTATATAAAAGTGTGCCGTTGGTTAATACGGCCACGGGAATATCGGTAATCTTTTTTATGCCGTCTATAAGCTCGCCGAGCCGCGAGTTCAGCGTTGGCTCGCCGGAGCCGCCAATGGTAATAAAATCGGCCTGCAGGCCCTGGGCCAATCTTTCCTTCAACTCGGCTAAAACCGCTTCGGGAGGAATGTATTCGGCGCGTTCTGTTGTCTTCTCGGTAGTCTTGCCAAGCTGGCAGTAGATACAATCCAGCGTGCAGACCTTAAAGGGCACGATATCAACGCCCAAGCTTAGCCCCAGCCTTCGCGAGGACACCGGGCCATACAAATATTTTTTCTTCTCAGCCACTTTTTTGTCCGCGTACAATCTCGAATATTTCTTTGCACACTTTTAATAAATCCTCAAGCCACTCTATCGGCATAATGCTGCCGGCGTCTGATTTTGCCTTTTCCGGTTCGGTATGGACTTCGATGAAAAGGCCGTTTGCACCGGCGGCAACCGCCGCCTTTGCCAGTATCGGGGCCATCTCACGCAGGCCCCCGCTTGCATCGCCGAGGCCTCCGGGCTGCTGTGTACTGTGCGTGGCATCAAAAACAACCGGACAGCCCAGCCCCTTCATAATCTCGATGCTCGTCATATCATTGACCAGGCGATTGTAGCCAAAAAATGTGCCGCGTTCGGTAAGCACAATTTTTTCGTTATCACAGGCACGAATCTTCTCGACCACATTTTTCATCTCCGCGGGTGAGAGAAACTGCCCCTTCTTTACATTTACAGGTCTGCCCGTTCTTCCGCAGGCACAAAGCAAATCAGTCTGCCGGCACAAAAAAGCAGGAACCTGAAGGCAATCGACAACTTCGGCGGCAACGACAGCCTGAGCCGGCTCATGCACGTCGGTCATAACAGGCAGATTGGTCTGGCTGCGCACCGCTGCGAGAATCTCCAAACCCTTTTCCAGGCCAGGCCCACGAAAGCTCCGCAAGCTGGAGCGATTGGCCTTGTCGAAACTGGCCTTGAAAATCATCCCTACATCGCTCTTTGCACCAATGTCGGCAAGTTTATTCGCAATATCCAGACAATGGGTTTCGCCTTCAATAACGCAAGGCCCTGCCATCACAAACAAAGGTGTATCCAAACCAATCTCGATGTCACCAATCTTGAAATTCACTTTGCTCATATCTTCAAACCAAATACTAATTACTGATAATCAATGTCTACCCAATTGCCCTGATAATTCTTGTTCTTATCCCTGCCGGCCTGGCACCTTCCGGCACGATCACATTGACAGCCTGCGGTATTACTTTGATTTGTATTGGCAAATGCGGCCCCGGGTCACCGTCAATTTCAGTCTCTATACCGGATATCTGCGAACTTACAGCGATGTCTTTGCCCTGACGGTATATAACGTCGTTACTTGTAGCGTGTTGTTTCAGAACTGTCATCAGCGAATGCTTTACCAAATGCAGGCGAGAGGCGCATTTATAAATACACACATCCAGCAATCCGTCACCAAAATCGGCGTAGTGCAATACCTGAAGGCCCATCGCATACCTTGAAATATTTCCAACGAAAACCAATCCTCGACCATTAAAAATCTCTTCGCCTTCCACCTCTACCTTCATCGGGGCGAATTTATAAGTCCAGAATGTCCGCCAGATTGGCCAAACATAATCAAAGTAATCTATATGTCCATCCCGCTGCTCGCTGACACATTTGACTATTTGGCCGTCAAATCCAAAACCCGCTATAGAAGTAAAACACTTTCCGTTAGCACTTCCCAGGTCGAGCGGCCGAATATAGCCTGCCTCAAATGTCCTTAATATTGTTTTCAATTTTTCATCAAAACCCAATTCGTTTGCCAGCAAATTTTCCGTCCCGCAGGGCACTACCAGCAGTGGCTTGTCGCTGCCCTCCAGGCCGTGCGCAACCTCTCTGACGGTGCCGTCACCACCGACAACAACGACCATTGCGCAGTCATAGTCGACCGCTGCGTCGGTAGCCAATTCGCAGGCATTGTCCAGAGAAGTTGTGAAACCCTTCCTTACCTCGAATCCTTTTTTGACAAGGTATCGCTCAAACTGTCGGCTGGTCAGCTTGCTGCTGCTGGCACCGGACTTGGGGTTTACGATATAGGCGATATAACCATCATCTGGTTTCATAATTACTTTGTTCTTTAAAGAAAAACTTGCCTTTCAGTTTTGCCGAGCTGATGGAGCTTTTCGTCCATCAAAAACGCGTAACTTTCTTGGATATGCGACACATTTGCCAATCCTAAATTCTTTTGCACATCGGCTATGCTTTCACTATCGGGTCCTTCTATTTCGACAAAACAACCTAACAACGGCAACTCATCGAGAGCAACTTCACATTCGCCAAGCCGCCAGACTCGACGTTTTTTTTCAAAAACCAATGCCTTTTCATAACCAAGAGCTAAAAACAGTTCCTCAAACGAATCGCCGTCTGCAACTTCAATTTCAATCTCCTGCCTTTTCTTGAAATCGTTTTTTTCTTTGGCGCCTTTATACGTTAAAAATGTCTTCTCTTTTTGCCCGGCTCTCTGCTGCCGTAAACGAAGTGCGCGGTCGCTGTTTTTCAAATCAGCGCCGGCATCATCAAAATACGTATCAGTTTGCAATTGCTCTTCTAAAAATTCGGCGCCGACTTCAGCTAACTTACGCTCTACTTCCTGTAGCGAGTCAACCTTCAGCTTAGCTTCAATTTCGGTATGCATCAGTTATATAACAAATATGATTAGGTGATTATGCTTACTATTCTCGGCTTAACAACAATAACCTTCTTAGCCGGTCTGCCAGCCATAGCAGCAATTACCTTTTCGCTGCCGAGCGCCCGTTGCTTTATCTGCTCTTCGTCCGTATCAGCAGCAACCGTTATTCTGTCCTTTATTTTGCCGTTCACCTGCACGGCCAATTCGATTTCCTTTTCTTTGATAAGCTC
>DATLBB010000218.1:0-8245 GCA_035527155.1 Sedimentisphaerales bacterium | reverse complement strand
GATTGGCTGTATATTCGATAAACAAGGTGGTTCAATTCTTTCATACCGGCGGCATGGAGGTCCGGGACGTGGTGGATCTCGATTCCGCCCTGGCCTGTTATCATATCGACACCAAGAAGGTGGTATGCCCTCCGGAGCTGGCGGACAAGGACCGGCTGGAGACATATCCGACATGGTCGCCGGACGGCCGGTTCCTCTATTATTGCAGCGGCCCCGTTCTATGGCAGGATCGGGATACTGTTCCTCCCGAGAACTACGACAAGCTCAAGTATGACCTTCGCCGGATAGCCTATGATGCCGAGAAAAACCAATGGGGCAAGGCTGAAACTGTTCTGGCCGCTGACGAAACGGGATTGAGCATCCTGTTACCGAGGATTTCGCCGGATGGCCGATTTCTTCTGTTCTGCATGTGCCGGTACGGCTGCTTTCCCATATATCAGCCAAGCAGCGACCTCTACATCATGGATCTGGCCACAGGAGACTATCGCAAGCTGGCTATCAACAGCGAGTATTCCGAATCGTGGCACAGTTGGTCCGGCAACAGCCGCTGGATTGCGTTCAGCAGCAGGCGTCAGGGAGGCACCTTCACCAGGACATACCTGAGCTATGTTGACGAAACCGGTCGGGCTCACAAGCCCTTTGTCCTGCCGCAGAAGGACCCGGCGTACTATGATTCGCTATTAGAGACATACAGTGTTCCCGAGCTGATTAAGGGTAGCGTCAAGGTGAATAAATCCCTGCTGGCCCGGGTCGCTCGTTCAAAGCCCACCGAGGTTGTGGACATTCCCATTATTACAGGAGCAACGCCCCGGACCGAACCGCTCGAGCCATGGCAGGAACGCGAGTAACAGAGTGTTTCAAAAGTAGGCCCATACGTTTATAGGAGACGTAAAGCCGTGCTGCATAGAATAAAACAGGTTCCACACAATCTGATATTCTTTTTGCTCTTCACGGCCTATATATGGCTTGTTATTGAGCCGCACCTGATCTATAACTGTTTCGGCAACATCCTGTCGGATGCACCCATATTTATGACTGGTTGGACCTTTCTGAAAAACTCGCTGGGCCTGCCCGGTGGACTCGTTATGTATGTATCCGGGTTCCTCTCCCAGCTCTATTATTACTCATGGCTGGGGACCGTAATCATCGTGCTGTCGGCCTTATTTCTGTGCGAACTTTCCAGACGCCACCTTGTAGCCGCCGGTTATGCACGGGCCACAATCCTGGCATCTTTTCCCGCGGTCCTGCTGTTTCTGATGTACAGCCGCTACAAACATCCATTGCCCGCCTCTCTTGCCGTCTCTCTGGGATTGCTTTTTTCCCTTATCTTTGAAAGATTGCCTTTGCGCAGGTTTCTGATTCGTGCGCTGGTATATTGCCTTATGGCAGCCGTGCTCTTCTGGCTGGCCGGTACAGGAGGACTATGCGTTTTCTTACTCATGACTGCCATCTACGCAATCTTCGTCCACAGGGACTTTGTATTGCCGGTGCTGGCCCTGCCGGCAGGCTTTGTGATAGTCTGGGGCCTTGCCCAATACATGTTCCTCATACCACCCCAACAGGCATTTTTTATATTGACCCCCGTTTCTCATGTAGTGGCCACAGGCATGAAGACCTTTTCAAAAGCCTTGCTCATCATCCTGTACAGCTTTGTGCCTTTTAGTGTATTGCTCTTGTTGCTCGGCGGGAAAATGTTCAAAAGGACCCGGCAAAACCGCAAGATACGTTCTAAACGGAACAGGAGAAAAAAAACGCATACCGCAAACGGACAAAAGAAGCTGTCTGTGACCACCTTCAAAAAATCGGCCGTATTCGCCTTTCCGATTTCTCTGATGGTCGCGGGACTCTATTTCAGCTACGACCGGATGAGCAAGCCGTTTTTCCTGGCACACGACTATTCCCTCCGGAAACAATGGGACAAGATACTTAAGCTCAGTCACAGTCTGCCCAGGGGCAAAACCAACGTTTATTTCAATCACGACATCATTCGTGCCTTGTATCATACCGGCAGACTGCCCCATGACTTATTTGAATTCCCACTGACACCGCACGGGCTTTTTCTAACACACGAGAAAAAAGTATCTTATCTGACACAACTGAAATTATGTGATGCCTACCTGGAACTCGGGCACGTCAACATGGCTGAGAAGCTGGCCTCGGAAATCCTGGCCACAAAAAACCATTCCGGGATTGCCATCGAAAAACTTGCATGGATCAACATCATCAAGTCCACAGGACGCCCTACGGTGGGACAGGACCGCACCGCCCGGATTTATCTAAACGCCCTGAAGAAAGACCTTATCTATCGTGAAATCGCCGAAGACCTGCTCAGCGCCATGAACAAAAACTTTGCGCCGGACCAGGCGGCCTATATCGACAGAATACGTTCCTGTATGCTTGAAGCCGGACACCCGGGGACAGGCAAGGATTCTATCGAACAAATGCTGACAGGACTACTCTCCCGCAATCCCCGCAACAAGATGGCCTTTGAATACCTTATGGCGGTTTATCTGCTCTCAGGTCAGGTTGACAGGATCGCAGCGAATATGGTACGCCTTGATGGCCTCGGCTATCAGACCATGCCGGTCCTTTATGAAGAAGCCATACTCATCCACCTCGGCTCTCACGGAAAGATAATCGACTCAAAAAAGTTCAACATAAGGCCTCAAACCATTCAACGCTATGAAAGGTTTGTACAGCTCAGAAACACAATGCAGCCTTATAATCGCCAGGCCGTACTACAGCGGTTAATCGTTGAATTCGGCAGCAGCTACTTCTTTTATTTTACATTCGGGCGTGTTGGATTGGTATGAGGTTCTTGTGGGGCAAAAATATTGCCTTGCGGTGACCATATCAAACATAGAGACTAATAATCAACCCGGATGAAAGCATTTGAATAGTATCTTTTGCGCAACATATATACTGTGATTTGTCTGCAATCACCGGTCGGAGAGAAAATGATTTGAAAATTAACTCGTTCGGTGTAGACTGACCGATTGTACTGAACAATGAGTTTTTGATTTGCAGGATAGGATTATGGCTGAGTTTAAGATGGATATCCCCCAGAGGCGGATTTCCGACCAAAAGATTGAGCCGGCACAGAGGATAAAACGGCTGCCGCCCTACCTCTTCGGAAGATTAAACACGCTAAAACTGGCGAAACGTCAGGCAGGCGCCGACATTATCGACCTGGGGATGGGTAATCCCTCCGACCGGGCGCCGCAGGTCGTTATTGACAAGCTGTGCGAAGCCGCGCAGGACCGGCGAAACCACAGGTACAGCGCGTCAAGAGGTATTAAGGGGCTGCGAAAAGAAATCGCAAAAAAATACGAGCAAAAATGGAACGTGCAGCTCGACCCGGCAACAGAGGTATTAGCGTGCATTGGCTCGAAAGAGGGTTTCAGCCATCTGTGCCTGGCGATGCTCGGGCCCGGAGATACGGCGATAGTACCGGACCCGGCTTTTCCAATTCATAATTATGCCGTCGCTTTAGCCGGCGCAAACGTGATTTCAGTTCCTCTGGGCTGTGATGAGAAATTCATAAAGAATATCGCGATGGTCTGCGAGAACCTTTATCCGAAGCCAAAGCTGCTCATCCTCAATTACCCACACAATCCGACGGCGATGACGGTGGATGAGGGATTCTTCGAGCCGGTTGTGGACGTGGCAAAGCGGTTCGGGATAGCGGTGATACACGATTTTGCTTATGGGGAGACGTGCTTCAACGGCTATAAAGCACCGAGCTTTCTTTCAGTCAAAGGAGCCAAGGATATCGGGGTTGAATTTATCACGATGAGCAAGCCGTATAATATGGCAGGTTTTCGCATCGGCTTTGTGGCTGGTAATAAGGATATGATAGATTACCTTGCCACGATAAAAGGCTACTACGATTACGGTATATTCCAGGCGGTACAGATAGCGGGCATTATTGCGCTGCGAGAGTGCGAGTCCGATATTAACGCCCAGAACGAGAAGTATCAGTTGCGCCGGGATGCCGTCTGCGATGGGCTTACAAGGATCGGCTGGGAAGTCCAGAAGCCCAGGGCAACTATGTTCGTATGGGCAAAGGTGCCCGCCGAACACCTCAGAGGCAAAGGCACTATCGATTACGCAATTGACCTGATGGAGCATGCGGAGGTCGCAATTGCTCCGGGAAGGGCCTTCGGCGAAAACGGCGAAAGTTATATGCGGATAGCCCTTGTGGAAAATGAGCAGCGTCTGCGGCAGGCGATTCGCAACATCAGCCGATTCGTCCAGCAAAAGCCAATAAGAAGAAAGCCAATAAAGAAAAGCTAAGGACGGCTTAGCAGCGCGCTGGGGAAGGGAAAAAGAGGGTTTATCGGACCAGACTCTGAACGGCACGGCATGTAAGCAGCAGTCGCCATGAACGACAAACGAGCCACAAAATTTTCTTCGGTCAGCACCGATTCCATCAAAAATCTTCGCATACCTTTTACCCATCAAAATTGCATATTAATGCTGCTATCCACATTATTACAGGACTATCGGCCGAGGATTGCCCGGCGGCGATACCTCAAATACAAAAATAACTTGACTTTGGGGGGCAAATTTGGTCTAATAGCGTTAATCATTGGGGGATGTTGATGAAACTTTCGAACACAAGTATCCGTGAATATTCGAGCTTGATATCAACTGCATCTTATGTCATCAGGCATTTGACGCACCAGCGAAACAACGAAATGGGGGAAAGGGATTCCGCAAGTTAGAACTAAGAAGGCGTCAGGATGATTTATTTCTGCGAAACAGTTTTTTGACCATTATCGAAGGAAGGAGAGAAATGAAAAAGGGGATGAAAAAAATCACGTTTTTTTGTCTATTGGCCGTCGCATCGTTATCTGTCCGGACCGCAATCGCAACTACGCTTACTGCCCTTCCGGAAAGCACACACTACCAGGGCCGAAGCTATTACCGCACTTACACACAAGACGGCCTTCTTAGCGGGCATATAGATTTTGCGGTCTACGACACAGCAGATGGAGACGAGTTCGCCAAAGCCGATTTCACGGCACCGGGGAGCGGGCAATTCACCTACGCGTATCAGATATTCAATGATGAGGGTGATATATATGCAGCCCTTGAATATTTTGCCATCTCGGGTATCGGCGCAGGTGCGATCGATGACATTGTAACCGATATCGGTTCGGTGGACGATGAAAGCGACGGGATAGATTCAACGGCATACTATTTTGGTCCGCACGATGCCGGCACCGGCCCGGATGAAGCGGTCTGGGAATTTGAGGGCGGCATTTTAGAGGCAGGTAAGCACTCATTCTTTTTAGTGCTGAGCAGCGACCATGATTATACAACAGGCACCTACACAGTAACAAAAAACACTCTGCCTGAGACATCAATTCCCAATCCTGAGCCCAGCACAATAGCATTGCTCGGAGTCGGTGGCGCGCTGACGCTTTTGAGGCGAAGGAGGTCTGCTTAGTAACATAGTGTGCGTTTGCACAGTCAAATTTTAGAACAGGAGTGGAGGGATGGTAATGAACAATTCAATATCTATAAGTTGGCAAAAGATAATATTAGTCCTTGCGGTTGTTATCTGTGGCCTGCTTGGGCCGGCATATTGCGAAACGGGTGGGCCTGTGCTTTTGCTTCAACAAACGCCTGCCAACGGTGGCACAATAAATCCAAGAGCAGGAGTTCATAACTTTGAACAGAATGCAAGCGTTACTTTACAGGCAATTCCACAAGCCGGCTATCATTTCGTTTATTGGCTGGGTGACGTGAGCGACCCGACATCAAACCGCACTACTGTATATCTTGATGCACCGAAAATCGTTGTTGCGGTATTTGAGCGAACCGTATATGAGATTGAGGAAGTCCTGGCGATGGCAACGAGCTTGCCCGGTGGTTTTGGGGGCGGCCTTTTCGCCGGTGCCGCGGATTATTCTCGACGTGGCGGCGGAGGAGGCGGGGGCGGCGGTGACGAGCCGCGTAAACCGAAACCACCGCCACCTGAACTGCCAGAACTGTCACCGGAGGTTCCGGTGCCGGTACCGGAGCCGGCAACGGTGGTATTGTTAGCCGTTGGCGGTTTTCTGGCCTTTGCCGGGCGGAGGCCAAAGAAATTAACCTGTATGAAAACCGGCGATAAAACGCTCAAGTAAAAGACGCAAGCTGAGGACCAAAATAGTTGTTTGTAAAGAAGCAAAACTTCACTCCCCCCCTCCCCCCTATAAGGAAAATTACGCCGTTAGAACAGTGGTCACTGGAAGGTATGGCCACAGGTATCAGCGGTAATAAACTCGGATTCGGTCCTCGGGTATTTTCTGCAATTTAACGGACGAATCTTATAAACAGAACAACGAGATTTCCCATCCGGCCCATATTTGAGGAAGGGACAGACATTAGGCAGCCTGCAACAGGCGGCACAATTAATACATTCGCCTTTGCGTCTTTTAGAAACAGGCAGCACTGAAGTAAAAGTTCTTTTTGCTCTGGCAGACCAGGTATTTCTTTTTATTTCAGCCATAATTCAACACTCTTGACGTAAGTCATATCTTTATCACTTAGATTTTTCCTCCACAAGCCGCTGATTCGGGTCAATCGCAAGGATATCAGAAGCAGATTTATAGTAAAGTGATTGTTCTTCTTTTACTAAGGTGCAGATTCGCTGAGCAATCTTTTTAGCTTCCGCCAATTTGCCCTCATCAGCGAGCAGTTGCATTCGTACCGTAAGAGCTGGTGTATGATCGGGATATTTCTTGAGGATATGCTCAGCGGCTGATTGGGCTTTTTGAGGGTTGTTGCACTCAAGAGCATAGATTACAAAGCCCGATGAAAAGTAGTCATATAATTCCTGTGGAGCATTCCGTTTCAGTTCTTCCATAAAGCTGACCATCACCTCGTCACCGGCCTTTTCACACCTCAGTTTGAATAGCCATAAGGCTGCCTTCTGGCGCATTTGCAGACTTGTTGATGATAATTGGCTATCTTGTAATTCCAGCAGTCGGATTACATTGATGAGCATTTGCTCGTAATCTTTTTTGTCTGATGCGGCATTGAACAAGCTGGCGTATTTGGCCATTGCCTCTTTCCGTGTTTGAAAGGACTGATAGCGGCCAAGGCGTTGCTGCATATCTTCGCCAGTCATTTCTTTGATAGTTGCCAGGAGATTTTCACCGGTGCTTCGCTCCTTCTGGCTGAGTTTATCGAGTATTTTTTTGACACAGCTGATTCCGTGTTTTTCAATCAGCCGTTGTGCTTCATAGGTCGCATAGGTATACCGTGCGTAAGTGAGCTTGTTTTCGTATTCCAACGGCGTGTTTATACAGAAATTCAATGCCATCCAATAACGCAGGTTGATTTCCTTCTCCAGTTTTTTGTACTCGTTTACGTCATAGGCTTTGGCGAATTCTTCCTCATTTTCAGCCCCGGTGTACTTTTTCAAAATCTTGATGGTTATCACATTTGCAAAACCATCACTGAACCATCGCCAATATGGGTCTTTTGGCTTAACTCGCTTCAGCAAACTCATCTCGACAATTTCGTGAAGCGCAATCCCGATTTTTCCAGAACCGAATAGGTTCTTATATAACATCTCAAAAATCTGATTAACCTCTTTTTCAAACGTTTCCTCGGAGACGAGTGGGAAAGTAACCTCGATATCTTCTGAAGGACCCGTTTCGCTTGTTTCTTTGAATTCCAGCCGATACTCTGCCATATCAGTAGTCTTGTTGTATGTGAAGTTTGGAAGTTTGCCGCCTGCCCGCAGGAAATTTTTTGTCGTTTCTCGCCTGACCAAGTAAAAAGTCGGTTTAGCCATAGGAAAAAAGCTCAGGAATTTTGTCAACATTCTATGCTGCCATTCGGTATCCTCTTCAGTTATTCCAAGAATCTGGTTGATATCGGCGATAATTTGCCCTTTTCCCGCAGCGGTCAGCCTCTTTTCCCCCATTTTAGTGACGAATTGTTTATATGCCTTTTCAAAGATGGGCAGTTTCGACTCGAAGCGTTTTTCATAATAAACGGTTGCATCCGCGATGTGGGACGAACTAAGGTTAAGTTTTTCCCACCCATTCGGATCCGTTGCTGGGGTTGCCCCAAATAGCGTGAAACTCGAAACAAAAACTAAGCTAATCCAGAAAATTTCCCGTGTGGTCACGGTTGACTTCCCATCGTCTATTTTTCGTCCTTGATTTCCAAAATAACGCCAGCAAAATAAATGCTCTAACAAATATACTCGAATCGCACGAAAAACCAAGCGTAAAAGTCA
>DATLBB010000217.1:0-2685 GCA_035527155.1 Sedimentisphaerales bacterium | reverse complement strand
CTTAAAGCCTTATACTACCAAATTCCTGTTCTTTTTGCAAGAACTTTTATGCGAATTCCGGGGTGAAATATCCGGCTCAATTGTGCAGATTGCTAAATTAGCTGTTAAAAGACTATCCAATATTGACGATAGTATAACGAGCATCTTATTACTATAGGGGTGGGGGTGTTTTGTATAAGTCCCCTAATGTGGTGTTTAGAGAAGTTCTAACAGGAGGATTGGAGGTACTTGGTGGCTGAAAATCTTCGGACAACGGTGGAATGTAAGCTCATAGGAGCGGGTGAAGCTTACAACTGCGGCACAGAGGTTATTGGTCTTGAGCTTGATATCCTCGGCAAAGAATTGAATTTTCATATTGATGTCGGGAAAGGGCAGGCGAGACTGGCCGATATTGTGCCGCTGGCACGGACGATTTGCACAGAAATTACAAATGTTGTAGTTGAAAACATACATGGCGATGGGGGCCACATCCCGTGCTGCGAAGGCTGTGCTGCCTGTTGCGGTCCTTATCTTGTGCCGCTTTCAGTTCCGGAAGTACTTCGGCTGAAGGATGAGATTTCAGCCGCACAGGAACATCAGCGTCAATCAATGTTCAGAGCCTGTCTTCTTTCGGCGCAACGTATCTTGAGTCAAGAACCCCCAAAATCATTAATGAGCCAAACAGCAGAGTCATCCAAGGTTAGTTCGGCTGAGTTGGATCTGGTATCGAGCTGGTATGCGAGTTTGAAGCTGACCTGTCCTTTTCTATATAACAATGTATGTACCATTTATGAGCAGAGGCCGCTGGCGTGCAGGGAGCATTTTGTAAAGGGTTCTGCCGACGCGTGCGAAGGCGAGTGCAGTACTGCAGAGGTGGTTGAGATGCCGGTGCAACTGCCAAATGCTCTTGCTCAATTGGCCGGCGAGCTTGAGGGTACGAGTGTCGAGGCAGTGATATTGCCGTTGGCCCTGGTCTGGTGCGAGCAAAATCCGGAGCGTGCCGAGCGGACCTGGCCTGCCGTGATGATGGTCAAGCGGTTTTTTGAGATTGTAAAGGCGATGGCCTCGAAAAATTCTACAGCAGTCGTTGCGTAAACAAAGACAATTACTTGTTTTTCAAAAACGCATCGGGCAGCGCGTCGATTATATCGGTCGCCATTAAGCTGACCTGCCCAATTCTTTCCGCTGCAATGTCACCTGCTAAGCCATGTATGTAAACACCCAGAACCACAGCGTCAAAGTTGCTCAAGCCCTGGCCCGCCAGTGCCACTATAGCGCCTGTTAAAACGTCACCTGAGCCGGCTGTCGCCATACCCGGATTGCCGGTTTTATTGACATAAACTTTTTGCCCGTCGGTAACGACTGTCCCCGCACCCTTCAATGCTACCACCGTTTTGGTCTGCTTTGCCAATTGCACTGCCTGCTGCTGCCGGTCGGTCGGCAGTTGTTCTCTAAACAGGCCTGACCATAGTCTTTTCATTTCGCCCGGATGAGGCGTCAAAATCAGCTCCGCTTTTAGCTTGGCAGGCCATTCTTTTAGGGCAGTGAGGTTATTCAGGCCATCGGCATCTATAATCAACCTCAATCCTTTCTGTTCAAGGAGGGTCTTAATGACCGACCGAAGTGCGCCGCTGATGCCGATACCCGGGCCGAATGCCACAGCATCATTTTCGCTGGCAGCTTCAAGAATAGTATTGATTGCTTTTGCGGATATTCGGCCGACACTGTCTTCAGGCAGGGCAATAGTGGTAAAGGACGGCTCGATTGAAGCGATTATTGATAGGACACTTTTTGGAGTCGCCACTCGCACGAGGCCTGCTCCAGACCGCAGGGCGGCCCTGCCCGCAAGCGCTGCCGCTCCGCTCATACCCGTGCTGCCGGCAATGATACAGACCTTGCCAAAGTTGCCCTTGTGAGCATCAACTGCTCTCGGCTTCAGCTTCGGAATTTGGGTTATGGTCTGCAATTTCATTTGTTTGCTTCTATCTTTTTGTTTATAAGGGTGGCCGTAACCGCTGCAGAAAAACCACCATCGATATTAACGACAGTGATACCGGCTGCACAACTATTCAGCATCGTCAAAAGGGCCGACAGCCCCTCGAACGTCGAACCATAACCGACACTCGTCGGCACTGCGATTACAGGACAACTAACCAGCCCGCCTATGACACTGGCCAATGCTCCCTCCATCCCTGCCACAACAATAATCACATTGGCATTTTGCAGTTTAGGCAGATGCCCGAACAATCTGTGCAGTCCCGCTACTCCAACGTCACATACCAGCTCTGTCCGTTGCCCCATAATCTCAGCAGTTACTTTCGCTTCCTCTGCAACCGGAAGGTCCGCCGTTCCCGCAGTCACTATCGGCAGCACAGTTTCCGAGCCTTCAAGCTCTTTCTGCTCAAGCACAATAGCCCTGGCTAATTTCTCATATCGTGCTTTTGGAAATTTCTTCGTCTCAGCCAGAGCCTCGAAAACATCTTCCTCAGCCCTCGTAGCTAATACGTTATTACCTTTAGCAGCCAGACTTTCGAAGATTTTGATTATTTGTTCCGTGGTCTTGCCGGGACAAAAAATAACTTCCGGAAAGCCCCGCCGGATTTGCCGATGATGGTCCACGCACGCAAACCCTAAATCCTCGAACGGCAGATGACGCAACTTTTCAATCGCCTCGTCGATACCGGTTTTGCCGCTTTTGACCTCACC
>DATLBB010000216.1:0-12516 GCA_035527155.1 Sedimentisphaerales bacterium | reverse complement strand
ACATAAAGGGCGTTTGGGGTCTTTGTAATGACGAAATGAGGTTGTTATGGATAACTCGCGAAAATTCCGTATATGTCTTATTACGCTGGGAGCTGTCCTTGCCGTATATCTGCTCTACAGCCGCATAAGCAAAACACCTCGAATTGAGATTGATAGAGAGACGAAAAGCTTTGTCACCGACGGCAATGTCACTGATGCCAACGGTAAGGGAGGGATGATTGGCAACGTTGGCGTTCCTGGGCCTGTCCGAAAGGCTGAATTCATAACTCGTAACAAAAAAACTAAAGAAATTGCAAACATATTTGGCTTCGACAAGCTTCTCCACGATACAGGAAAAGAATGGGAAATGGAAAAGCCGTATATGAACCTTTTTCGCCGCGATTTAGGATGTTACGTTACGGCTGACAGAGGCAGGACCACCATTGAAACCGTTGCTGGCAGGCCCAGCCCAAAGGATGCCGAATTCACCGGAAACGTAGTTGTCCACATTGTCCCTGAGCCTTCAAGCAACGTTAAAGAAAGCTTTATCTATCTTGATGATATTACTTTTATCAGCGACAAATCACACTTTTCGACACCTGGGCCGGTCAAATACGTTTCACAGGATGCTCAAATGCTCGGCACCGGCCTCGAACTCATCTATAATGACCAGTTGGAGCGACTTGAGTTTCTCAAAATAGCTCATCTGGAGAGTTTGCATCTGAAGAGTACCCAGGCTGCTTCGTTTCCGACAGCAACCACGGGAACCGGCAGACCAGCCGATGCCAACAGTCAAATGCAGACAGAACAACCGGACAAGCCTGTAGCCATTGATGAATCCCCAAAAGTTGAAATCTCACCCGACGCGAACACACGAGCGCCCGGACAAAAAGAAGACCAGCATTACAGATGCGTATTCAATAAGAATGTTCTCATAGACAGCCCCGAGCAGTTGATTTTTGCTGAGGAGCAGCTTACCATTAACAACATCTTCAGGCCAAAAGACTCAGGCGCCCAATCCGGTAAAGCTGACCCCAACGGTGCTGACCAGGTAAAAAAAACTACCGCAGAGAACGCAGACAATGTGCAAAAAGAATTGGAACCACACTCAGCAGGCTCTGCAAACTCGGTGGTAAAAGCAGAGCAGGAGCCTAACGATATTGTTGTTACCTGTAGCAACGGCTTTGTTGTTACTCCGATGGACGCTAACGAACCCGATACAGATTCTGGTAAGGTCGGTGACGAGGTGTCAGTTTTAACTGCCGGCAAGAGGCTCAAAAAATTCAAAGAAGCCGGGGGCCGAACAATACTCATTGCTCAAAAAATTGATTATTGTGCAGCTACCCGTGATACTGTTGCCAGTGGCCCATCAGAGCTTACATTTTATACAGCCGACCCGATGAGTGCTGAAGCTAATGACACTGTCGTTCCCGTCGAAATAACTGCCCGCAAACAGGCTAAGTTTCTGCCGACATTGAATCAGGCTGTCTTCGAAGGTGATTCTGTATGTACGATGTGGCGGGAGGATGCCAACGGCCAAAATACGTACACGCTTTCGGCACCAAAGCTTACTGTGGATTTACCCGCCGATAAAGCTCAACAGCCATCGTCTTCGGTTACTAACATTGAACATCTCACTGCCGACGGCGGAACTGCAAGGCTCACAATCCTAAAAACCGAAAAGGAAAAATTATTAGGCGGAATTGAGCTAAAATGCACCAGGATAGATTATGATACTGAGCAGCAGTTATTTTTAGCCACTGGGCGGCCGGGTGTAATAAAGGTGAAAAATTCCAAAATCTCGGAACCTAATGTAAGTATGAGCAGATTTAGTTTGCGCCGGCAATGCTATGCCCTCGTGCAGAACTTTGACACCTTGAAGTATTTTTTAGAGACCAATCGAATCATTGCTGAGGCCCAAACTGGGAGAGTCGTTATTGACTACTTTCCTGTTGTTGATGGAAAGTACGGCCAAATTGTTACAGCTAAGGCGAACCGCATAGAGGCTTTTCTTTACGAAACTGCTGCCGGCCAAACCGAGCTTTCCACCCTTCATGCCACTGGCGGCGTTACTTACGAAGAAGAGGATATTGACTTTGAAGGCAGCGAATTATTCTACGATGCAAAGAAATCTAAAATTGACGTTCAGGGCGACGAGCTTCAGCCCTGCTACTTCAATGGTGTTCTTGTTGATGCAATTGAGTATGACTTAATAACCGGCAAAGTAAAAGCCAACATCGTCGGCCCGGGTGCGCTGCAAATGAATAAATAATTCGGCTCACGGAAAGTACCCACCCATTCTCAAATTAAGCGCAAAGCTCTTGCAAATCACTTATGCCTAACTCGCTTAGTCGCCCAATGTTTTTTTCAGCCATACCTAACTGCCCGACCTCGTAGGTATTTGTTATCCCGACGGTGTGCATTCCTGCTGCGTTGCCTGCCTCCAGGCCCCAGTGTGAATCTTCTATCACAACACATTGGCTGGGCAGAATTGGCTCTTCGCTATTTTTGTTGAGTCTGTGCAAAGCAAGCAGGAAACCTTCCGGGCTCGGCTTGCCTTTTTTGACCTGCTCGCCGGAGACTATCACTTCAAAATGTGCACCAAGGTTCGCCTGCTGCAATATAAGTTCGATTTCTTCCAGGACCGCACCCGAGCATATAGCCATCGGAATCTCGTTTTGCCTGAGCATATCCAGAAAATCATGAACGCCTTCGATTATTGTTGCTTCCGTTTTTGCCAGCCCTTTGAAGATTTCGTTTTTTTGTTGTATGAGTTTTTGAATTTGCTCCTCGTCTAATCTGAGCCGGCCCGTATCGACAAGCATTTTGAAACAGTCCAAATCATTGAAGCCGAGATAATCTTTGTAGTAGTCCTCTGTTGCTATCTCGATGTCATGCTTGGCCAACACCTGGTTAAAGGCGCGAAGATGCAGAATCTCCGAATCAGTTATTACACCATCGAAATCAAATATGACCGCTCGCAGCATAATTTTCTATCTCGTATTGAGTGAATTAGTTAATTTGTTAATTAGCGAATTAGTCTTTTTTATGAGTTCGAATATAGAAACTTATTCCTTTTGATAATCCTTCATATTCCTCATCCAGGTAATTAGACACTTTTCAGAAGTTCATAATCCTTTTCCCATATATTGGGTTTTCTTTATTTGATATTACTCGTGTCGCAGTGACTCAATCGGGTCCATATTGGCAGCGCGATAGGCTGGATACAAGCCGGAAGTGATTCCCACCGCTGCACTAATACCAAAGGCCAACACTAAGGAACTACCCGTAATCACCGTGCGCATATGGCCAAAATGCGTTACCAAAAATGGTATAAGAGAACCCAAGACAATCCCTAAGATACCCCCAACCAAAGTCAAAAGTAGGGTTTCAGAGAGGAACTGAACGATAATGTCGCGCTTCCTGGCGCCGAGGGCACGCCGGATGCCAATCTCACGCGTTCGTTCGCTGACAGTGGCCAGCATAATGTTCATAATTCCAATCCCACCGACCAAAAGTGAAATCGTAGCGATTGAGCCCAGAACGATACTGAAGATAAGCTTCGTACGTTTCGCCTGCCGCAACAGCTCCAGAGGAACAACTATACGGTAGTCCTTCTTATCTTTATGAAGATGCCCCAGCAAAGTATCCAACATATCACGCATCGGCAACACGTGCTCGGTTGATTTAACCTTCACGGTGATCTTTTGCAGCTGTACTCTTTCTATAGTTTGGCTGCCTCCGCTAAAGCTAGCGGTCAGTTCGGTGAACCGGGACTTGGAGGTTGACAAAGGCAAATATATGCTGCCCGCAGCCCCACCGTCAGAACCTGTTGCCGCCTGCATAGCACTGTCAAAATCATTTTCCTTACCCCCCACAGGCGGCGCCCCAGCCACACCTACAACCCGGTAACAATTGCCCTGTATCCGAACATCTTTTCCTACTGGTTCCTCAAATCCAAACAGACCGCTCACGAGCTGCTCATCGACCACGCATACACTCTGCTGCTGATGCAGATCAATACTGCTCAAAAACCGCCCATGAACCACGTGAATAGGTGAAACCTCCGTGTACCAGGGAACAGTACCTATGATTTTTATCGCCACCTTGCGTCTAAGATATCGTGCTTCCTGGTCTATCTCGCGAATGGGTACGACGACCTCAACATCGGGTAGGGTGTTGCGAATTGATTCGGCATCCTTATAGGTCAGGCCGAAGCTGCGCATTCGCTGCGTCTCACCGGTGTCGGCTCGCTCCTCGGGAGGCTCAACCGTCTCAACAAGCAAATTTGTGCTGCCAAGTCGCGCTATAGCTTCCTGCGCCTCCTGGCTGGCCCCTTCGCCTATCGCCAGCATAGCAATCACCGAACAAACGCCAAAAATTATACCCAGTGTGGTTAGCGCAGACCGCAGCCGGTGCATCCAAAGGCTCTTGATGCCTAATTTAACCGTCCTTTTAACGCCAAACAAATGCATAATAACTAACGCTTGTGGTTATACTCCTGCCGTTCAATTCGCCCGTCAAGAAGATGTACGGACCTCTCAGTCCTTGCAGCGACATGATCATCATGTGTTACAATAATCAGCGTTGTGCCCCGCTTATGTAAATCACCGAGGATGTTCATAATCTCCGAGCCACTTTCCGAATCAAGATTGCCGGTCGGCTCGTCAGCCAAAATAATCAGTGGCTTATTTGCTAATGCCCTGGCAATTGCCACCCGCTGCTGCTCACCGCCGCTTAGTTCTGAAGGACGATGCTTAATCCTGTCACCAAGCCCTACCATCGCGGCTAACTCCTTGGCACGTTCAGCACTATCATGGTCGGAAAAGCCCTTGTAGAACATCGGCACTTCAATATTTTCTGTCACGTTAAGCTGGGCGATGAGATTATACGACTGAAAAACAAACCCGATCCGCGAGCCGCGTATTTTCGACAGCTCGTCATCGTCAAGCTTTGAAACATCCTCACCACCAAGTTGATAAGTCCCGCTCGTCGGCCTATCCAGACACCCCAAAACATTAAGCAGTGTTGATTTGCCCGACCCGCTTGGGCCCATAATCGCTATGTATTCGCACTGCTCAATACTCAAATCCAGGCCACGCAGAGCAAATAGTTCAAGTGAACCAAGCTGATACGCCTTACACAAATTCTCAATAGCAACTATAGCCATACAACATCTGCACCATGCCCTAAAATAAACTCTAATTCAACCAACGTAGCCCTTTCCTCTATTCTTCCGCTGTCTCTGAGGCAGTCCATCTCGGCGGATTAAGCAATACCTTCTCGCTCTCAGTCAAACCACTTTTTATCTCAACAAAATTGTCGTTAAACAACCCCGTCTCAACCTCACGCTTCTCCGCACGGCTTCCCATAACATAGCACATCTTTTTCTCCTCCACCGTGACGACCGACTGTATCGGCACATAGAGAACGTCATGCAGTTCGTCAATAATGACTTCGACCGTTCCCGTCATACCGGTCTTGAGAGCGTCGTGCGTTCCGTCAATGCTCACATCCGTCAAGTAGACTTTAAGATCCGGATTCAGAAAGTCCGTCTGATCAGCTAATGGTGCCTTTTTCAGCACTTTGCCGGTAAAAGTCTTATCCGGAAATGCCGCAACGGTTATCTTGGCCGGTTGGTTCGGCTCAATTTTATCAACCCAGGTTTCGTGAACCTTGATCTCGACCTTCATTTCGGACGCATCTGGTATCGTTATAATCTTATAGCCTTCGGGTACTTCCGCTCCCTGCTCAATTTTAAACCTGCTCCACCTTTCCGTACTCGACCAGTAGACTACCTGGCCCACCGCAGGCGCCTTAATCACACAAGCCTCAATCTGGCTGTGCAGTTTTTCCAAACGCTGCTTCTGCAATTTGTACGTGGCTTTCGCGCTCACAAGCTTCGCCTTAGCCTGGGCCAGCTGTGAACGGGCACGGGCTTGAGTTCGCTCTAATTCCAGCTTTGACTCATTATAGTCGCTCTGCAATTGCTCAACCTGTTTTGGAAAATCGTAACGCCTAAATAAGTCCAAAGCGGTCTCGGCCTGGTCTCTTTTTATCGTCAGGCTTTGAACCTCCAGTCTATCCGCCAGCAGCTCAGTTTCAGACACATATTCTTTCACGCGGAGCTTTTCCGTCCAGTCCAACTTACCAGACGCTCGTTCGAGGTTGCTTTTAGCCAGAGCGATATTGTCCTGAAATTCTTTGAACTTCTGTGAAGCCTCGCCACCAGAATTCTGGTCCTCAATGTCCTTAAGGAGCAAGGCCGTATCAATGCGTGAATTCGGGTCCGGGTTCGCTTCATCGGTCGCCTTTTGCGCAACAGTCTCACCGAGATATTTCTGAAAGTCCATCAGGGAAAACCTTATTTTCAACTCAGCCGCAGTGATATTACTTTCATTTTGTTTTACCTGAATAAGATACGACTCATTTGCATCGGCAAAGATAGCCTCGGCACTGGCCAAAGCAATCTCCGTTAGCGGCAACTGTTCCTTCAACTTCGAAGAATCCAGTTCCACCAGCACCTTGCCGTCATTTACATCTTCTGGAGTTATCATGGTACCTTCAGGCACAATGTTGACTATAGTCGCTCGCCCTTCCACTTTAGACTTAATATCTTCTGATTTAATTGCCTTGATGTTACCGGGTTCAGTCACGCTGATAGTCAAATCACCGCGCTTTACTGTAAACAGCCCGGTGCCCGGATTCGAATCATCAGAGCCGCCCGCCCTTTGGCGCAAAAATCCAAATACACCTATAGCGACAAGCACAGCCAGGGAAATTAAAATCAGAAGAAATCGTCTGGCTAACCCTAATTTGCCGGCCATTTTGTTACCTTGCTTTTCTACGTTGTTTATTTTCTTCATATTATCGCCCTCAATACGGAAACACTCTTGCATGCTTTAAGTCCCAATATACCAGAATTTCGTTGAGATTTCAAGAGTTTTTTGGCCTCTTCAACCAACCGTTCGTCACAAAAAGCTCCGATAAAAAAGAATTTACTCCAAGAATGGTCTTTTCCCCAGTATTTTGACATAGCACGGCTATTGCACTCCGTTGCAGAACCCACTTTTCAGCAATGCCGAGTGTCATCCTGGCCTCGCAGACGCTGCCACCAACCGGATCGCCGGATGCGGTCAATGATTTGCAAAATAAGGCTACGCGGCACAGCCATTTTGGCCATCTGAAATATGACATAGCGGGAATGCCTGACCACCTTGTCACCAATCTTGACGAGCTTGTCTCTAAGCGTTCGCAGCGACCATTCCTTCGCTGATTTGGGCAATGCCAGTCGCCTCAAAAATTGCTAAGATTTTAAGCCAAAGCAGACAGCTGGAGACGGACCTGATTGTCGACAAAATCATGGCGGGAAAGCCTCGTCCAGTTCAATGCATATTTGCCCTCTTTGATCCATTGCTCTGCGGTGCCATGCTTGTTGTAGAACTTCACTACACTGCTGGATTTCCAGCCATCTTACCTCTTAACGGACTAATCTTTAATTCACTAATCCGCTAATTCACTAACTCCCCCAACCAGAGCTTCATAATCGGTGAACGTTGACCTATCGCCGTTGCAAATCGACTCTGTGAGTGCTGTAATCTTTGTTACGTTTTTTGTAATAAATCTTCGGGCAATCATCGCCTTGCGCTGCCTCATAGAGATAGTGCTGCCGTTGTCAGCCTGGCCGTTTTCCGCAGCAGCGATCTCCATATCGACCTTTGTACTTGCCTGCCCGCAGAATAGATACCCCGTAATCAAATCTATCGCAATATCGACCAGCGCTCTGCCGTAAAGGTCCATATATTCGTTGCCGTTTTCTTTTACAAACGCAATCGCCTTTTTCAGCTCTTCAGTACCTTCAGCCAGTTTCTCAAGCAAATCTTTCAACTCCGGCTCAAACTGCTCACCGGCCAGCTCTTCAATAATCTTCTCTGCTGTACCATTACATACACCTCGAACTGCAGCAACAACTTGCAACTGGCTTGTCCCTTCGTAGATAGTTGTAATTCTGGCATCGCGGGCGTGCCGTTCACAGGCATAGTCACGCATATAGCCGCTGCCGCCGAGGACCTGAATCGAATCGTACGCAACCCTGTTGCACATCTCGCTGCAGTAATATTTGCTCATAGGCGTCAGCATCCCTGCGTATCTTTTATATTTTCGAGAATCGTTCTTTAACTGTTTTGCCTCTGCTTTGTCTTCGGGCGGTGCTTCTTCGAGCCGTTTTGTGCATCCAACGTACAAATCCACAATCCGCGACGTTTCATACAAAAGCGCCCGGCCGGCCTCGATGGCAACTTTCATATCGATTAACATATCGCGAACAGCCGGGAGCTTTTCAATCACCACGGCGAATTGTCTCCTTGTTGCCGCGTAATCGCGTGCAACCCGGAACGCCGCTTCTGCAATACCCACCGATTGTGCTGCAATCCCGATGCGTGCTCCGTTCATCAGGCTCATAACGTACGTTATAAGCCCGCGCTGGCGGTCGCCGATTATCTCGCACGGCGTATTATCAAAAAATATCTCGCATGTTGGTGAGCCGTGGATTCCGAGTTTGTCTTCCAGTCGGCGAATATGCACCGTTGGCCCTCTGTCGCAGACAAACAGGCTCAGTCCCCGGCCGTCGCTTATCTCCGGCTCACTGCGGGCCAATACTAACAGCACCTCACCGCAGCCATTGGTTATAAACCGCTTTACGCCATGCAGAAACCACTTGCCGTCTTCATCCTGGTACGCCCGCAGCTTCACTGCCTGCAAATCGCTGCCTGCGTCAGGCTCGGTCAACACCATCGCCCCCGTAACCTTCCCCGCCGAAAAATCGTGTAGGTACTTCTGCTTGATTTCTTCCGATGCAAATGCGTTGATAGTCTCAGAAATTCCCTGCAGTCCGAATATATTCATAAGCGCAGCATCTGCCCGCGAGACAATCTCTATCCCCATCGAGTAAATAACGTTTGGAAAATTCAGGCCGCCGAACCGGTAGGGCAGTGTAAAGCCCATTACTTCCGCCTGGGCAAGTTTCTCAAGATTCTCTGCTGTCCCCTTTGCATAGCTTACCGAGCCGTCTTCGTTAAGAGTATTACCTTCGCGGTCCACATCTTCAGCCCGCGGAGCGATGAACTCACCGCTCAACTGCCCGAGTGACTCCAGCACCATATCATAATTTCTTATCGCTTCATCACCGTTGGCTGGCGCATAGTCAAATTCGCTGGCAAACATAAAATTGTCCTCGGCAGTCTCAGCCAATTTACCTAAGTCTATATGCCTGAACAAAAACTGTATATCATCGTTGTCCTTGTAGAAATTCGCCATAAACTTCTTTCTCGTATCTTATTCTTTACCTTTGATTTTAAATAAGCGAAACTGACGCATAAGCTCATTGGCAAGCTTCATAGTAGAATCATCGCTGTCTGACTTCAGGAGAATGACTCTGGGCTTGCCGGGGATAGCTAACAATCAGGATAACCAAAACAATAACAACAACCTTTTTTCCCATTATTTGTTCTCGATACTAACAGCTTGACTCTGTCATTTTACGAATGGTGACATCAGCACTTTCTTTACCGTCTAACGTGTTATTTTTTTCTATTACCAAATCACCCGCCACCAATATTATTCAAGACCTTTGTCATGGAGGTCTCAAGGTATAAGCGGGAACGATTGACCTCAGCGGTAACCTGTGTCGCAGTCTGGAGGATTGGTATTTCCCGCGGAACCGGATGCATAAAGATCTCCGTCAAACCCCTATAATTGATATTGTTTAAGGCGGAGACTATCGGAACGAAATCCAGCCTGCCGCGTCCCGGCAGTTGCAGCAATTCCTGCTCCTTGGGAAGTTTCTTATGGCAACCCATTCCATACTGCCACGCATAGAAGTGTACGATGCTCTTGTCAAGGTCTTCAATTAACCGCGCAATCAGTGCCGGCTCTTGCGGCAGATGATACGGAGCCAGCGCGATTCCTATATGTCTGGAAGCGGTGAGCTCGGTGAACCACCTCATTGAGTCGGGTGACTGAATCAAACTGTTGCTGTGGTTTTCTATGCCAATGGTGATGCCGACCTGCTCGGCAGCGGCAACGTGCGGTTTCATTTTCTCGAGGAACTTCCTGACAGCCGCTTTCAGAGCGTCGCCTTTGAGATTTCCGGGCCCCCGGCTGCCACAGACGACCATGGAACCGCCGAGCTTTTTGGCGACTCGCATTTCGTCCTGCAGGTCAAATGGCCCAAGGTCATAACACGTCAGGATACCGAGCTTGATGCGATGTTGCTTCAGCATCGCTGCAAACTGCTGATGGCCCATTTCTTCGACCTGTTCACGCTGGTTGGCATGACGCTCGGGCCAGATATCAATATACTCAGCACCGGCCCTGCGAACCTCTGGTAGAATTTCCGAAAGCTTCATCCGACCGTACATACTTGATGCAACAATGTATCTCAGCTTGATAGCACGCTTGTTACCTGGCATCGAAGCAATTTTAATGCTCGCAGCCAGGGGGGCAAAAGCCAGTGCTTTACAGAATTCACGACGGTGTAATTTTCGCTCAACCATATAAACCTCAGCGTCCCTAATACCTTTGAACAACGGCACCAGTTGTCACCAGAAAGCGTGTGTACCATATCCTAACTATGGCCCGAATCGTCTATCGATACATTATGCCATGTCCGCAGCCAATATCAACCCCCAAAATAGAAACCATCCCGGCTTAAGACAGCATACTCTTATTCAAGAAATCCGGTTTTTGCACTTTAGTAAATAAAGACAGAGGTAGAGTTAGTAGAAGCATGCTTTACTGCAACTCCCTGTAAGTCTTTCTATAGGCCTGCATAATACGTCGTGCCTCTTCGAGAGACCCGGCGTCGTGTACAAGCGTGACTCCCGTGGGAAATTTGTTCAGGATGCGGCCGGTAAGCAGTTCCTGTTCGGGCACTCGAATGCGTATGAGCGGTACTTTATGTTGCCGGGCCTTGTCATAGATTGCATTAGTATTGTTCATATCAGAACTTGGGAGAGCCATATCGTTCCGAAGAGAAACAGAGAAAACAAATTAAACCTAAATGAAGGAACCATATTATCTCTACTCGACAAGCAAAAGATAAGCATGGACGATGTTTAAGGCATGGTCCCGGAATCCAAAAAAAATGTGTTGACTTCATAATACCAGATGCAAAATTGTATGACAGTTAGTATACTGACGAAGTCGCAACGAAACACAATTGCTGCTTGTTAGATAGTGAGGCTGTCGCTATGAAAATAAGACTTTTTGACCGATGCTCAGACAATCCGATCATTTCACCTTTGGATCTGCCTTTTCCGGCGGCGGCTGTACTAAATCCCGGTGCTTCCGAACAGGGGGATGAGGTTGTGCTGCTGCTGCGCGTTGAGGACCATGCCGGGCACTCGAATATCTATGTCGCACGCAGCAGGAACGGGGTAACAGATTGGAGATTTGAGTCAGAGCCGATACTTCGCTACGGTGAGCAAGACTGGCGGTACGAACAGTGGGGTTGTGAAGACCCACGCGTCACGTATTTAGCAGCGGAGAAACGCTGGTATATTACCTACACTGCCTACTCGCCCAACGGAGCCGCTGTGGCATTGGCGCATACTGAAGATTTTGTCCGTGCCGAACGAGTCGGGCTGCTGTTTTCTCCAAACAACAAAGACGCGGTACTGTTCCCACAAAAATTTGGTGACCGATGGGCGGCACTCCACCGTCCAGATGCCGGCGGTATGGAACACATCTGGTCGGCTTATTCTCCCGATTTGGTACACTGGGGCGAACCACACTGTGTGCTGCCTGAGCTTGGTGGTGCTGCATGGGATGGTGCCAAAGTAGGAGCAGGCCCACCTCCAATTCTCACGGAACATGGCTGGCTTCTGATATACCACGGTGTTAAGGCTTATGGCGGTCAACTTGTTTATCGAGCCGGTGTAGCTCTCTTGGAAAAGGACAGACCACACAAGATGGTCGCTCGCTCACGCAATTGGGTTTTTCAGGCCGAAGCATCCTACGAATTGTCTGGGTTAACACCAAACGTGGTATTCCCTACGGGCCTCTTGCTTCGAGGCGATGAGCTGTGGATGTACTATGGGGCAGCTGACAGCTGCACCTGTTTGGCCACGGCAAAACTTGACGAAGTTTTGGCCTCGCTGATTACTTAACGCCTTGGGCCAGTTTCCATTCAGAGACCACCATCACCACGATACGGAACGACCTTTGTCAAGTCATCAAGTTTAGTTGATTTGTTGTTTGTTAGGTGTCGTCCGACAATACGTCACAAAATGGGAAGCGAATAAATAGCAGGCGTACCTAATCCCATACCTGCTATCCTATTTTCCAACCTCAGAGCTGTACTTGGGATTCGGTGTGGGCATCTGAGCATTTACGGCCTTGCGCCAGACGTGAAGACGCTTCCGGAGTTCCTCAGCCCTTTCGGGCATTGTTTCTGCAAGCAAGAACTATTTCTTCACCCTATCAGCAGTCAGCCTCAACCTACGTGTCCGTGAGCCGTCCCGTCCGAATCTTTCCAGT
>DATLBB010000215.1:0-3953 GCA_035527155.1 Sedimentisphaerales bacterium | reverse complement strand
TCTGCTTGTTCACTATCGTGTGGTTCAACGACCGGAATGATGGGCAGTTTGAATTCTTTTGCGAATTCATAATCGCGTTCGTCGTGGCCGGGCACGGCCATAATCGCACCGGTGCCGTAACTAATCAAAACATAATCGCTTATCCAGATTGGTATCTTTTCATTATTTACCGGATTTACAGCGCAAGCTCCAAGCGGTTCGCCGGTCTTTTCTTTGGCTAAATCTGTTCTGTCCAAATCGCTTTTACGGGCAGCTTCCTGGCGATATTTATTAACAGCTTCTTTTCTTTCCTTACTTGTAATTTTATCTACAAGCGGATGCTCAGGAGCCAACACCATATAAGTCGCCCCGAACAAGGTATCCGGACGGGTAGTAAATACGCGAATGGTTTCATCAAAACCATCGACCTTGAAATCAACATCCGCTCCGATACTCTTACCTATCCAACCGACTTGCAATTTCTTTATGGATTCGGACCAATCTACCTCAGCTAAATCTTCGAGCAGTCTTTCAGCGTACTTTGTTATTCGCAGCATCCACTGCCGCATCGGCTTTCTGATTACCGGATGGCCTCCCCGTTCACTAAGGCCGCCGATTACTTCCTCATTCGCCAGGACGGTCCCAAGTGCCGGGCACCAGTTGACGGCAACTTCGGCTTCATAAGCCAGTCGATGGTCATCTATATACTTCTGCTTCTCTGCCGCACTCAACCCATCAGGAATTGGCAGCTCTTCAATCGGCTTGGCCCTCTGTTCGGCTTCATCAAAGAAACTGTTGAAGAACTTCAAGAAAATCCACTGGGTCCACTTGTAGTAATTTAGGTCGGTCGTATTAACTTCACGGTCCCAGTCATAACTAAAGCCGAGCGACTTGATTTGCTTTCGGATGTTATCAACGTTGTTCTTTGTTGTTGTTTTAGGGTCTGTGCCGGTCTGGATAGCATACTGTTCTGCCGGCAAACCGAATGCGTCCCAGCCCATAGGATGCAGGACATTGAAGCCTTTCATTCGCTTATAGCGAGCGACTATATCGCTCGCGGTATAACCTTCCGGATGGCCGACATGCAGGCCGGCAGCACTGGGGTAGGGAAACATATCCAGCACATAATATTTGGGCCTGGAATCATCGCCGTCTTTTGCCTTGAATGACTTGCGCTCTTCCCAGAACTGCTGCCATTTCTTCTCTATTGCATTGAAGTTGTAGCCGCCCTTTTTCACGTTCATACGTCTTTTGCCTCCTTGAAGGCTAACTCGAAACTCAATGGCCTGCGCCTGGACAAGTGTTATCGCTGCATCCATGACAGCGTTTTGAGTCACCTACCTTAACTCCGGGCGCGAATACTGAGAATTGTTTCTCCAGTTTTTTACTGCCGCAGTATACGCAGGTTCTGCTTGACCTGCTGGAGAAGTTCTCCAGAAACTCGTTTATTCTGCCGCACTTGCCGCATTTATACTCATAAATAGGCATAAAAACTTCCCAGCCAGCAAAAAATCGCCGAGCCTGGATTCGAGCCTCCCGTCTCCACATCTGAGCCCAAGCGATTGTTATTTCACAACTTACACAAATCCATCGCTTATGATAGCATTTCGGTCATTTTATAAGTTTTCGTCACACGATAAATTAAATATCCAAAAAAATCCACTAAAATCCGTTGGCTGCTGACTATAGCACACTCTGATAAGCTATTTTGTAACCTTTCAGAGGTATTTTGAACACATTGGGCAGCACACCCAACATTAAGATACCCACTTTGGACCTTTCAATTCAGTTAAAGGGCATACCGACCGAGGGCTCGGGTTATCGCTTTCGCAATCGTCGCTGAGCCAAAGAATGCCGAAAAAATGAGTGATCCTCATTTTTGGCTCAAGAATGCAAAAATTTTGAGCAAATTCCAAAATCTGAGGACAATCATCATTGACTGAACTACTCCAAATATGTTAGAATGAACAGGGTTGATGTAATCGATAATTACAATTTTAAGGCCCACAAGATAAAACCACATTTAGAAGCCTAAAACAGTTGTGAGGAAGGAAATAAGAGATGCTCAGATATACAAGAATCTCACTGCTTACCTTATTATTAATCGTATCTTTTGTTGGCTCTGCTGGCGCCCAGCACTGCCCTATATTTAATTCTATAGGTGATTTGAGCGGGAACTGCAAAGTTGGCTGGGAAGACCTGCAGATTTTTGCCGGGCATTGGCTGAATACAGGCTGTTCGGCCCCTGCCTGCGAAGCCGACCTCGATGGTGTTCCCGGGGTAAATATGTCTGACTTCGGTGTGTTGGCTGACAGGTGGCTTGAAGACTACAACGAAATAACGCTGGTAATCAACGAGTTTATGGCTAACAACGGCAGTTTCAACCGGGACCCGGCGGACACTGATTTTGAGGACTGGTTTGAAATCTACAACTACGGCGACCGTGCTATTGATATAGGCGGAATGTACGTGTCGGATAGTCTGAACCCTTACAACCGTCGGCGTATTCCTGACGATTCCCCTGCGGAAACTACGGTCGGCCCACACGGCTACCTGCTGATTTGGGCTGACGAGGAACCGGGGCAGGGTCCGCTGCATGTGGATTTCGCTCTTAGTCCCGACGGTGAGCGGATACGCCTGTATGATGCTCTTGGAAATCCGATAGACGAGGTAATCTTTGGCCCACAGTTGGGAAATCATTCCTACGGTCGCTTCCCCGATAGCAATGATAACTGGCTGGTGTTTTATGTCCCCGATAGACCTCCGACCCCGGGAAGATCCAACAAGGATCAGCCTGTTGACATTGTTATCAACGAGATTATGTACCATCCCTATCATTCCACTACCGGGACCATCGAGCCCGAGGACATTCTGGAAGAGTACATCGAGTTATTTAACAGGGGAAGCGCACTGGTCAGCCTGTCCGGCTGGCGATTTAGTAACGGTGTGGACTTTGCTTTTCCGAACGATGTAACAATCGGTGCGGACCAGTACCTTGTTGTGGCCGCGGACGTGAACACGTTTAAGGCCAAGTACCCTGCTGTCACGAACGTCGTCGGCGGCTGGGAGGGTCGGCTGAGCAACTCCGGTGAGGCAATTGAGCTGATTGACGATTTGGATGTTGCGATTGACCGTGTCCAATATGCCGACCAGGGCGAGTGGGCGGTACGTGAGCTGGGCCTATCGGGCCAATATGACCAGGGCCACCGTGGGTGGGTCTGGTCCGAGGACACTGATGGTGAAGGCAAGTCTCTGGAGCTGGTCAATCCGGCCCTGCCCAATGAATATGGGCAGAACTGGAAGGCAAGTACTGTTGACGATGGAACGCCCGGCGTGGTTAACTCAATTGCTGATGCCGACATCGCGCCGTTGATTGTGAACGTAAAACATTCTCCGATTATTCCTGGGCCGAACAACCCGGTGACAGTAACTGCTCGCATCATCGATGAGCTGACGAGCGGTCTCACTGTAACGCTGCATTATCGCGTTGATACCTCAGTATATCAAGGTCGAGATGTTTACCCACACCATGATCCCTGCGACTACAACCACTTGATGATGTTTGATGACGGGTTGCACGGTGATGATGATGCCAACGATGGGGAGTACGGCGCAGAAATACCCGCTCATCCGGACGGCACAATCATTGAGTTCTATATCGAAGCGAGTGATACCGGTGCTAATTCGCGCACCTGGCCTGCGCCTGCCATGATGGATGGGACACCGGAGCAGGTAACTAATGCGCTCTATCTGGTTGACGATTCGTTTGACCCGGAGGCGTACTGGGTACCGGGCAGCCAGCCAATTTATCACATCATTATGACAGAGATGGAGCGGGCCAGACTGCAACAGATCGTGAGCATTAGCAGTTTGGATGGGCCCGACTGTCAGATGAACGCCACATTCATCAGCGCCGACGGTGTTGATATTAAGGTGCGTTACAATGTCAGCGTCCGCAATCGCGGACACGGCAC
>DATLBB010000214.1:0-17933 GCA_035527155.1 Sedimentisphaerales bacterium | reverse complement strand
ACCAATGAGACAATTACCACCAGCGCACAAAACGCAGCTACAATCCGCTTTCTTGACTGCTCTTCTTTATCCATCATTAAAGCCCCCAAATATCATTTCAATCGCTCCTAATATACCACAGCCCCGCCCAGCCGTCAATTCCCAGCCGCAAATCCAAAAAAACCGCCCCGCACACCCCAAAATTTTGAAAAATTCCCCTTGCCTAACCGATAATACACCATATAATTACAAATTGAATCGAAAATCGGGCTGCGAGCAACGATTTCGCGGGCGTAGCTCAGTGGTAGAGCGTCACGTTGCCAACGTGAATGTCGTGAGTTCAAATCTCATCGCCCGCTTTACGAAACTACTATAAAGGATTATAGAGAATATAGTATCGGCGAGTTACCGGCTAAGCACAGTAGTTTGGCGTTGGTCGCCGATACGCTAAATCCCGGCTGACGGGGATTGAAAATTATTGAAACTTGGCTAAGGGATGTTGTTTTCCCGACGCCTTTTTTGTTTAATATCTCAGAGCCGCAAAAGCTAAATCGTTCAGGAGCACCAAAAAATGGCCGAAGATGAACAAGCCACAGAGACTAAAAACGAAGAAGAACCAACTACAGCTTCGAAAAACACCATAACAATCGAAGATTCAGGCCCCTGCAAGAAAAAGGTGATTGTAGAGATACCCCAAGAGGCAATAAAAACTGCCACCGATAAGCAGTACGAAAGATTGCACAAAGAAGCGCTCGTGCCGGGTTTCAGAAAGGGCAGGGCGCCCCGTCGCCTGCTTGAAAAGAGATTTGGCAAAGAAACAGCAGAAACAGTCAAGTTGAAATTGTTGGCCGATGCCAGTGAAGCGGCCATCAAAGACAGCAACCTGAATGCGCTTCGTGAGCCGGATTTTGATTTTGAGAAAATTGAGCTGCCCGCCGAAGGGCCCATCAAGTTCGATTTTGAGGTCGAGGTACGCCCGGAGTTTGACTTGCCACAGCTCGAAGACATTCCAATAACAAGGAGCAAGCTCGAAGTTACAGACGAGCAAATCGGCAGAGAAATTGAGCAGTTACGAAAATGGTCGGGTGTCTGGACTCCACGCGAGACCGGGGCCGCCGAACTTGACGACCAGATTATTGCCGATGCGATTCTAAAGCAGGTCGAAACCGAAGAGCAGGAAAAGCTCGACAATATCGAGGTATATGTAAGGCCCAATGGTTTTGTCGGTGCCGTCCCCGTCGAGAAGCTCGACGATCTTCTCATAGGCGCTAAAGCCGGAGATACCAGGCAAACAACTGTCGATGTCCCGAAAACGTTTTTCAGAGAAGACTATCGCGGAAAAAAGGTAGACATCCGAATTTCCATCAAGGATATTAAATGGCTCAAGCCTGCCGCCTTGGACGAAAACTTCCTCAAGAGGTTAGACGTCGAGGATGAGAACGAGCTGAGGGAGAAAATCCGCGATACATTGCAGACTCGATTAGAGGAACAAGTGCGAACGGAGATGACAGAGCAGATTTACACGTATCTGCTCGACAATACCGAATTTGACCTGCCATTGGATATTGTCGCCGAGCAATCGACCTCACTGCTGCAAAGACAGTACTCCAGTCTATTGATGCGGGGACTTTCCCGTGAGCAGCTCGATGAGCAGATGGCCCAGCTTCAGGCCGGCAGTGAACAACAGGCAAAACAGCAGCTCAAAACATTCTTTATAATGGACAAGATTGCCGACAAGCTCGAGATTGAAGTCAGCGAAGAGGAAATCAACGGCCACATAGCACAGTTAGCAATTCAGCAAGGCCAGCGTCCAGAAAGGATGAGAGAGCAGATGCTGCGCGATGGCTCCTTAGCTCAGTTCAGGCTGCAGGTGCGAGAGGGTAAGTGCACCGCCAAATTACTTGAGTCGGCAAAGATAACCGAGAAAAAGCCCGAAAAGAAAACCAAAAAAGCCCCTAAGAAAACAGCGAAAAAAACGCCTAAAAAAACGGTTAAAAAATCCGCAGCTCCTGAGAAAAAAACAACAAAAAAACGAAAGAAAACAGAAAAGTCCCCTTAGAATGGAGTCGTCGACTTCAAATGGGGGGGGAAAAAGGAAAAAATTGTAATAGGGTAAGGAAACCGGTGAATAAAAATAGTCGATACAAAGCGTATCTTGCCTGGCGGGATACGCCACGCGGGATAACGAACTATATATAAAAGGAAACCATAAATGTCTATCGAACATCACGCAAAAAACATCTCCAAAAACATGGACGCCTACAACCAATACGGGCAGTATCAGCGCTACCGCCAGATGAGTCTCGATGATATGCTCCTGGAGAACCGAATCGTCTTTCTCATAGGCGAGATATCCTATGGAAGGGCCGCCGAAGTCATTATGAAGATGCTCTATCTCGACAATCTCAAGCGAGGCAGTGAAATCAGCCTGTACATTAACTCGCCCGGCGGTAGCGTTGACGACACGATGGCTATTTACGATACTATACGCTTTGTTGGCTCGCCGGTTGCCACCTATTGCATCGGAAAGGCTCAGTCCGGTGCGGCGGTAATACTGGCAGCCGGAACAAAAGGCAAACGTCACGCCCTGCCCCACGCTAAAGTTATGCTGCATCAGGTCTGGGGTGGAGTCACCGGACAGGCCGCTGATATCAAAATACAGGCCGAAGAAATCCTCAAAGCAAAAAAGATGATAAACGAAATTCTTGCAAAACACACCGGACAGCCGATTGAAAAAATCGCGGCTGAAACCGAAAGAGACAGATATATGACCGCTGAGGAGGCACATAAGTACGGACTTATTGATGAGGTGCTCCACGCAGAAGAAAAAAAAGAAAAAAAGAAAACGGAAAATAAAAAGTAAAAATCAAACACACAATATGGGATACGAAATATGACGACTAATCAGAACCTCGTACCGATAGTAATTGAGAAAAGTGGCCGAACCGAACGTGCATACGATATTTATTCAAGACTGCTCAAGGATAGAATAGTCTTTCTCGGTGGGGTCATTGATGACCCAACAGCTAATTTGATTATCGCACAGATGCTGTTCCTGAGCAACGAAGACAGCAAGACTGACATCCATTTTTACATCAATTCACCCGGCGGCACCATCACGTCGGGCCTGGCGGTCTACGATACAATGCAGTTTTTGCGATGTGACGTCGCGACGTATTGTGTCGGACAGGCAGCAAGTATGGCTGCCGTACTATTGGCAGGAGGAAAGCCGGAAAAACGCTTTCTACTGGCAAACAACAGACTTCTTTTACACCAGCCCCTGATCACCGGCATACTCGAGGGCCCCGCTACCGACATAGACATCGAAGCAAAGGAAATACTCCGCCTGCGCACCCGCCTTTATGACATATTGGCCAAGCATACAGGACAAAAACCGCAGAAAGTTGAAAAGGATTGCGACCGCAACCTATGGCTCAACGCTGAGGAAGCAATCAAGTACGGACTCGCCGACAGAATTTTGCAAAAGGCGCCTGAAATCGTCAGGCAACAGGAGCAAAAGTAATGAATATAGGATATCGAATCTCGAATGTCGAATGTCGAACTACTAATTTTGCATCTCGGCCCACCTGCTTTCTGCCGAGAGGCATCCACCGAGAGGTGCCCCCCCTGGGACTGCGGATTGCGAAAGCAGGAAGAGGGGCGGTGCTTTTGTGCTCTTGTGTCCTCGCGGTCTTTGTCGTAGGCTGTGAAACTCCAGACAGCCAAAAAAATACATTGTCTGAACAAATTGAGACCCTCAAACATGATAAAAGCCGGCTAACACGGGAAATGGAGCAGTCAAAAACAAAAAACAAAGACCTGCAGCAACAGATAAACACCCTGCACAACCTGGCCGGTGAAATCGAGCTCGAAAAACTCTACGATGTGCAAAGAATCAAGATTACAAAACACTCCAATTTTCATGACAAAGACAAGGACGGCAAAAAGGAAACCCTCATTATATATATCCAGCCGATTGACCGGGATGGTGACATAGTAAAGGCGGCTGGCTCCGTCGACGCGCAGCTTCTCGACTTGAACAAAGAACAGCCGCAGCTATTAGGTCGGTGGCATGTGGGGCCGGTCGAGCTGAGAAAGCTATGGTTTAACGCACTGATGATGACCAATTACAGATTGAAGTTTGACGTCTCCGACAAGGTCCAAACTTTTGAAGAGCCGCTGACCGTGAACGTGACTTTCACCGATTACCTCACCGGCAAGGTCTTCAAAGAACAAAAAGTCATCAAACCCCCTTAGAGGGGACCCGAATGAGTTCGGTTCCCAGTCATACTTGCCCCGCACTTAATAGGCATGACGCCTGCACCCGCATTTCTCTGGCGGGGATAATTTAGTGTGGGGTCGTTCCTGCGAAGTTGAATTCGGATTTGAGTTGAACTTGGTCCCCCGCGCGTGCCAAATGTATAGACCAGTGCGATAACCTAAGTCACGGCGGCTTTCTCAAAAAAACTATAGGCGGCCAGCAATCCACGCATCACGTCTGTAACGGTAACTATCCCAACAAGCTTCTTGTCATCGTCTGTCACCGGCAGACAACTTATATTCATCTCATACAGCATCTTCACGGCAGTATAGAAGTCACAGCTCGGTAGCACGCAAGTTACGTCTCGCGTCATTATCTGATGCAGCGATTGCTGTGTGGCCGCATTGTTCGGCGCAACATCAAACAGCCTGTTGTGAAATGATTCGGCGCCGGGCCTCAAATATGGAAGGTAACGTAGAACATCTCTATCGGAGATTACCCCAACCAGTTTCTTTTGCTCATCAACAATCGGAACGTGCCTGAATTTCCCCTTCTGCATAACCTCCATCGCTTTGGCTAAACTTTCCTGTTCCTCCAGATAAACCACTTGCTCAGTCATAACATCTTCAACTACCCGCAGAACTGTTGAGAACGCAGGCATCACCTTGTCCGAATTCCCCGACAGCAGGTCAACAAAACGTTTCCTTTCATCCGTCTTTCCCGTCTTTGAGCATAGCTGGCGAATTGTATCGAGCCTGATAAACAGCTTTAAGATATCTGTGGACGTAACGATGCCAACTATATCTCGGTCAACCAGAACAGGCATCATATTGATGCGATTATCAACCATGATGCTAATCATCTCCTGTATTGATGTCTCTGGTGATACGGACTTGGGATCTCTGGTAACGAATCGGACCAAAGGCTGTTTTAGCGCCTCTGAATCTGAATCTGCCTCACCGACTTTTCCCAGGTATGGTGATATTTGTCGGAACACGTCTCTCTGGGAAACAATTCCAACGAAGGTTTGTTGTTCATCTTCTCCGGTAGGGTTGTCGACTACAGGTATGTGTCGGACGTGGTGCTCCTTCATAAACTTAATACACATCTCTATAGTATCGTCCAGCGTCAGCGCCTTGACACATTCGGTCATCATGTCCTTGACAAGACACACCGACTTAAAAAAGACATCTCGCCCGGCGAACAAATCGTCTAAAAGGTCGATAAGCCGAAACTGTTTATCTTCTTTCCTTTGCATGGAACTTTGCAAGACCCTTTGCTCACTAAGATAACTATGCCCCGCAATAGAAATCGATTGTAAACTTATAAAACCACTGTTTTTATCGACAAAGGATATATGCCACTTTACGCCAAAAAGATGTATCCTCGAAGAATAGATGCATAATTGATACTAAAAAGCGGGTCTTCTTCTGTTTCCTGCGACGCTGAATCCGAATTCGAGCTGAATTTGGGCGCCCGTCGTGCCAAATTTACAGACAAATGTGCCCAATTAAACCATGGCTCCCTCAAAAAGCCCGTAGACAGCCAGCAAGCCGCGCATCACGTCTGTAACTGTAACTATTCCAACAACCTTTTCGTCCTCGTCGATCACCGGAAGACAGCCTATATTCTTCTCATACAGCATATTCACAACAATGTAGAAGTCACAGCTCGGCAACACACAAGTTACCTCTCGCGCCATGATCTGATGCAGGGCTTGCTGTATAGCCGACTCGTTTGCTCCAACATCAAACAACCGGGAGCGAAACACATCGGTTCCATCCTCGAACGGTTTGCTGTGATACGGAAGATGAAGAAGAACGTCTCTGTCGGAGATTACACCCAACATCTTCTTTTGCTTGTCCACAATTGGGACGTGCCTGAATTCCCCCTTCTGCATGACCTCCATCGCCTTGGCTAAACTTTCCTGCTCCTCCAAACAAACCACTTCTTCAGTCATAACATCTTCGACTGTGCTAAGGACTGTTGAGAACGCGGGTATTACTTTGTTGGAATTCCTGGAGAGCAGGTCGACAAAACGCCTCCTGCCCTTCGCCTTTTTCACCTTTGAGCATAGCTGGCGGATTGTATCCAGCCTGATAAACAGCTTCAAAATATCTGTGGACGTAACGATACCAACCATATCTTGCTCAACGAGAACAGGGACCATATCGACGTGATTATCAACCATCACGTGAATCATCTCACGGATTGGAGTCTCAAGTGATACGGACTTGGGGTTTCTGTTGACGATTTGGACCAGAGGCTGTTTGAGCGCCTCTGAGTCTGAATCTTCCTCACCGATTTTTCCCAGATAAGGAGATGTTTGTCGGAACACATCTCGCTGGGAAACAATACCAACGAAGGTTTGTTGCCCATCTTCTCCGGTTGGGCTGTCGACTACAGGAATGTGTCGGACGTGGTTCTCCCTCATAAACTTAAGGCACATCTCTAAGTTATCGTCCAGCGTCAGTGCCTTGACATCTTCGGTCATCATGTCCCTGACAAGGCACACCGACTTAAAAAAGACATCTCTCCCGGCGCACAAATCGTCTAACAGGTCGATAAGCCGAAATTGTTTGTCTTGCTTCCTTCGCATATAACTTTGCAAAGTCCTTTGCTCAATAAGATAACTGTTCCCCGCGATTGCTCACTAAGATAACTGTTCCCCGCGATAGAAATCGACTGTAACCTCATAAGACCATCGTTGTTATCGACAAAGGATATGGGCCACTTTAGCAAATCAGACATGCCAAAAAGAGGTGTCCTGGAAGATATAGATGCGTAATTGACACTAAAAAGCGGGTCTCGCCGACTTATTATTTATTAATAACAACAAGGTCGCTAACACCTAAATCCCCTTGCAAACCCGCCGCCGCCTTATAAAATGTCTATATGTCAAAGCTCCTTAACAGGATAATATGCGGCGATTGTATTGAGGTTCTAAGCAAGGCCCGCGAATCCTTCGCAGACCTTATCTTCGCCGACCCGCCCTTCAATATCGGCTACAAATACGATAAATACCACGACAAGGTCAAAAAGAAAAACTACATCGCATGGACAAAAGACTGGATAACAGTCTGCAAGAAAGTCTTAAAGCCGCACGGCTCATTCTACATAGCGATAGGCGATGAGTACGCCGCGAACATAAAAATCATAGCTGACGAGCTTGGCCTGTTTATGCGAAACTGGATTATCTGGCACTACACCTTCGGCCAGCAGATGAAAAAAAAATTCGCCCGTTCTCACACGCATATATTTTATTTCGTAAATGACAAAAACAACTTCGCCTTTAACGACCACGCTGTCCGCACTCCTTCCGACAGGCAGCTAATTTATAACGATAAACGCGCCAACCCCGCAGGCAAGATGCCTGACGATGTCTGGGATGAGTATCCTCGCGTATGCGGAACGTTCAAGGAGCGCACCGGCTGGCACCCTTGCCAGATGCCCGAGAGCCTACTAGCAAGAATAATTCGGGTAAGTTCGAACGAAGATGATTGTGTCCTTGACCCTTTCAGCGGCTCTGGAACTACCGCAGCAGTGGCATATCAATTAGGGAGAAACTATGTCGGCATCGAAATATCTCAAAACTATGTTGAAAACACCGAAAAACGTCTGGCTGAATTGAAAAAGCAACAATTCAGCAATTTGTTTCTCAATACTACCGAGCTGAACGAACTAAAGCGGCTTTTATCCGATATAAAAAAACCGGCCAAAGAAATCGCCGCCGACAAAAACCTGTTGGGGCTGCTCGCTAATCAATTTGCCGTGCGAATGAACAACCATAAGCAATATAGTAAGAAAGAGATAGCGATGGCTTTAGAGGGTATCGCCGATTGAAAAACATAAACCTAAAGAATTTTCTCCTGCTTTGCCTGCCCTTCATCGCCAGCGCACTGATGCTGACGGTAATTCAGGCGCCGATTAGCTGGGCGCCTCTGGCCTGGGTCTCGCTCGTACCTTTCATTCTGGCATCCTCACCCACTGCAAAACCAAAGCACTTATTTCTTTTCGCCTACCTGACCTCACTCTGCTACTGGCTCGCAAATATATACTGGATAGCTCCGATAACATTTTTGGGCTGGTCCACGCTCTGTTTATATACCGCCCTGCTCTGGCCGATTCTGGCCCTTTGTTTGCGTTACTGCAGAATAAAAAAGATACCGTTATTTCTCGCCGCCGCCGTACTCTTCGTCGGCGCTGAACGTCTGCAGGGTCTTTTCCTCGGCGGCTTCTTCTGGCGCCACCTTTCGCACAGCCAGTATGCCAACATCACACTCATCCAGATAGCCGACATATTCGGCGCCGCTGGCGTCTCATTCTTGGTAGCAATGGTCAACGGCCTGCTCGCTGAATTGTTCATCGCCGCTCAGCAGAAAACCCTCATCAAAGGAAATAACCTTTTAAAAACTGCCGTAGTCTGCGCTGCACTCCTTGCCGCGGTCTTTTACGGGCGATGGAGAATCAATCAGTCGGACAAGTTCGTAACCCAGGGCCCGCTCGTCGCCTCACTCCAGTCAAACGTCCCGCAGTGGATTAAGACCGAGGCACTGCGAGGAGAAACAGAAGTCGCTGAGCAGACTTCTCAGGAGCTCTTCGATGAGCTGATGCAAAAAAGCAAAGCAGGTTTAGCCGAAGGTGCCGAGCTAATCATCTGGCCGGAGACAATGGTACAGGCGACATTGAATGAGGGTATCCTGGCATATCTCGACCCGTTAAGCCAGCCAAAGCTCTTTGACAAAGCCCTCTCCCAACACGCCACAAATAACGCATATTTGCTTATCGGCGCCTACGGGGGCACGCTTGGACTTCAAGGCGGACAGCCTGTCCTGACGACCAGGTACAATTCCGCGTTTCTTTACAGGCCTGATGGAAAAAAGGACCCAAAACAGTACAGCAAAATCCATCTCGTCCTCTTCGGCGAAGTGCTGCCCTTCAGAAAGAGTTTTCCTCCGCTCTTTAATCTGTTAATGAAATTTAATCCATACGGTTACGACCATTCTCTTGATGCAGGCACCGAATACACTGTTTTTGAAATGACCGAGCCCCCTGCCAATTCCACATCAGATAGCCAGGCCCGTACTTATAAATTCAGCGTAATAATTTGTTATGAGGCTACCCTCCCGGCGATTGTCCGAAGATTTGTCCTCGACCGCCAGGGCCAAAAGCAGATTAACTGGCTCATTAACATAAGTAACGACGGGTGGTTTGTAAGATTCAAAAGCGACAAGGTTTTACCAAGCACCGAACTGCCTCAGCATGCAGCTATTTGCGTCTTCAGGGCCGTCGAAAACAGACTTGCCGTCGTGCGAAGCGTTAACACCGGCATAAGCTGCATAATCGACACGCTTGGACAACTAAAAAATGGCTATTTGGCCGGCACTTTGCCGGACAACGCTATGGAAAGAAAGGGTATGTCTGGATGGTTCGTCGATAAATTGCCGATAGATAAAAGAACTACATTTTTTAGTAAATACGGACAATGGCTGGATGTTTGTTGTGCTCTCTGCCTTGTCTTGCTCATAATAATAACGGCTTTGGTTAGGATTATCCCAAATAAAAAATATGTTATTTCTGTACAGCGGCGCAAAAATGAAAAAATCTGGAAAAAACGCTAAAAAACAAATAGCAAAGTACGCAGGAAAACTCCTCACTTTCGCATTTATCAGTTACACACTGTTTTCCTTCGCATGCAGGGGACAACTGCAGATAAAAAAGCAGTGGCCCGCACCCATTTCTGTTGACAGCCTTGTCCCGGAAGCCACCCGAATTGTCAGGGAAGCTTTAGCAGACGCTGACCCATTAGTAAGGGCCAATGCTATCGAAGTTGTCGCAGCCACCGGGCGAATCAGACTGATACCTAAAGTACAACGACTACTAAAGGATGAATTTGTGCCGGTAAGATTTGCAGCCGCACTGGCCGTGGGAGATTTGGAATACTCACTTGCAAAAAAGTCGGTAACGGCACTGCTCAAGGATGAAAACAAAAATGTCAGGCTTGCGGCCCTCTACGCCTTATACAGGCTCGGCTCGTCTGAGAACATTGTACTGCTCCGAAGGGCGATAGCCGGCAGCGACCAGACCCTCAGGGCTAATGCCGCTTTGCTGTTAGGCAAAAGCGGCGATAATAACCCACTGACGCTGAAAGTCTTATTGTGGACACTGCAGCGACCGGATTCAGGCGACATGGTCAGATTCCAGACGGCCGAAGCAATGGCAATGCTCGGAGATGAACGGATATATCCCAAGTTATGGACAATGCTGATAAGCGCTTACGCAGACGATAGGGTTATGGGTATAAAGGCGATGGGAGCGCTGGGAACTTTGAAGGCCAGAGATGCACTCACTACTATGCTGGATGATAATATTGTAGAGGTCCGACTCGCCGCTGCTGAACAGCTCGGTATCCTAAAAGACAACAGGGGTGTGCCCATAGTGCTCGATGTTTTTACGAGAAATCTCGCCGCAGGCCTCGATAAAGAGGCCCTCGAAAGGCTTAATGTCCGCACCGTACTGGCTATAGGTCGAATTGGAACTCCTTCTCTTACCGGTTTTCTGCCCCGCTTCCTCAGAGACGAGTCAAAATTTGTACGTATTGCCGCCGCAATGGCCGTTTTTCAATGCACAATGAAAAAATGATACATAAAATCATCCCATCCCCCCCTATTGTCCATTTTATTTGCCCTGTGTGCGGAAATTGCCGTTTTCGGACTTATTACAGGATTTTAGCTCAAAAATAACTTGACCTTTCGGCCTATTAAGTGTAAAGTATTAGTGTGGAACATACGATATCCTGATATATCGGACATATGGAAAAAAACCAGAAAGAATGCAGGAATGGGTGAAAGGGGCTTGTTTTGAGTACACTGACAAAAATTTTAATAGTCTTACTGACGCTATCCTCAATTTTCATCTGTGGTATTGTCGTTATCTACGTCGCCAACGCTAATAATTACAGACAAATGCACGACGACCTGAAGGCCGAAAGAGATGCCTTTGAGAAGAAAGTCGAAAGTCTAACAAAGCAATTAAATAAGAAGATCGACGACACGCAGGACCTCGAAGACAATTTGGGCAGCCAAATTACATCTCTAAAAATAGAGCTCGACGAATTAAATGGACAGCTCAAGGACTCCGAAAGAGAAAAGGCCGCCCTGCTTCAGAGAGTAGACAGGTTTGCTGCCGACGTCGAGACATTCACAAAAACTAACGCCGACAACAGGACTTTATTAGAGGATACAATCAAGACCTGGAAGACTGTCGAAGCCGACCTGATAAAGGAACAGAGTCAGCACAAGGAAACGGCAAGGCTGCTTCTCGAGAAGCTGGCAATAATACAGACCCTCGAAACAGAAAAGAAACAGCTCCTGGAGGAAAAGTTTGCCTTGCAAGGCCGCCTGGACAAGCTTTTACAGCCGACCGGTAAGATTCCTACCGTGCCTGTAACCGTAACATCAGAAAAGGACATAGCTCGACCGGCCCCGGTTACCACCAGGGATATTGGCTTGAAAGGATTGGTAACGGCTGTGGATTTGAAAAATAAGATGGCCAATATATCCATCGGCACAGCAGACGGCGTCAGGGAAGGGATGAAATTCCACGTTACTCGTGGAGATGAGTTTATTTGCGATATTCTCATCATAGACGTTGAAGCTGAACGGGCAGTCGGCATTCTGGAACTTATGGAAGTTACGAAGCAACAGCCCAAAAGCGGTGACAATGTATCTACTAATTTATAGGCGGCTCGGGTAATCCGGGCCGCAAAAATATAAAAAAAAATTGAGACACCATTTGGCCCCGCTCCTTCGATTTTGCCAGGCAAAACGGCGAGGCGACAAAGTAGGAATCCTTCTATCTGAGGGTGCAATATGAGTCCTAATAGACCAAACCGCGGTGCAAAACCGGTAGCATCAGACAATCTCTACACCGTTATTCTTGGCTTAGCATTCTGCGTGGTACTCGCTACGGCAGCGTTTGTCGCCTTCAAATGCTATTTACAGTACGAAACAATTTTCAAAATCACAATTCCGTAGCCAATTTACTATTGACCACGTCAGAAATTGTGGATAACGTAGAATAATATGCTGCTTCCCCTTAAAAGCGCACATACCGTCGGTCCTGAGATACAAAAAAAATAATTTTTTTTTAATGGGGTTGACAACTCTGCTGTTTACATATAAAAAACAGGCAAATTGATATTTGAGAAGGGAATCGAAGGTGTTGCTGGACACAATCTTAGGCTGGTTCAGTATGGACATGGGTATCGACCTTGGTACATGCACTACCTTGGTTTGTGTCCGCGGCAAGGGCATTGTACTCAATGAACCATCCGTAGTCGCCGTTCGCAAGGGAACAAACATTGTCCTCAACAATGGAGAAGCGGTCGGGTTCGTCGCAAGAGAAATGCTCGGCAAAACGCCTGGCTCCATTAGCGCTATAAGACCGCTAAAAGACGGCGTAATCAGCGACTTTGAAATCACCGAGGCAATGCTCGGATATTTTATCAGAAAAGTACACGGAAGAGGAGGCCTCGTAAGGCCACGGGTCGTTATCGCCGTACCGAGCGGAATAACCGCCGTTGAAAGAAGGGCAGTAATAGATAGCGCAGAACGCGCAGGCGCTCGAAAGGTATATCTCGTCGATGAGCCGATGGCCGCCGGAATCGGAGCCGGCCTGCCAATCACAGAACCAACAGCTTCGATGATTGTCGATATTGGCGGGGGAACCACGGAAGTGGCCATAATGAGTCTCGCTGACATCGCAACCTCCGAATCAATCCGAATCGGCGGTGATGATATGGATGAAGCCGTCATCAGCCACCTCAAAAAAACATACAATCTGCTTATCGGAGAGTCAAGCGCAGAAAAAGTCAAGATACAAATCGGCTCTGCCGCCCCACTCGAGGAGGAGCTGACGATGGAGGTGGCCGGGAGAGACACCATCTCAGGACTGCCAAGAAAAATCGTTATAACAAGTGAGGAAATCCGTGAGTCCCTGCGGGACCCCATCGCTACAATTATTGATACCGTTACGGCTACGCTGGAGAAGGCCGAGCCGGAGCTCGCCGCCGATTTGATTGAGAACGGAGTACATATTTGCGGCGGTGCGTCGCTGCTGCGGGGAATGGATACCGTACTCGCAAATGCTACAGGGCTAAATGTACAAAGGGTCGATGACCCACTAAGCTGCGTTGCGAGGGGGACCAGCGTCTACCTGGAAAATCTGGAATTATGGAAAGATACAATGGACCATAGCGAGTACGGATGGGAGTAAAAAAAATAATGGTTAAATGGTGATTAGTTAAACGATTAAATGGTAATTGGTTAAATGGTCAAACGGTTACCAGTTACCAATTACCAGTTACCAGTTACTGATTATGGCAAGGAAGCTAATCAGAGTCTCCAGAAGGATGTTATTTACCTGGTTTATGTTGGCCGGGTTTATTTTGCTCTTCGCTCCTCAGAATCTAACAAACAACTTTCAGTTTGCTTTTGCGAGCCTCTTTCGCTGGCCTTTGGCCGTCGGAAGAAACATCTCACTCTTTACCCGCACCTGGCAGTCAAGACCGGGTATCACGAATCGTAGAGAGTCAGAGTACGAAAACTATATTGCCAACCTGACCGAGCAGTTGCATTCAGAACGTCAGCTTGTCGAAAAGCTGACCAGAATGCGCAAGAGATTTGGATTGCAGGGTGCCGACTTAATTCCCGCTGATGTCGTTACTGCCTCCATCGGAGGAGCACACAGCGAGCTTATTATCTACTGCCGAAAGGAACACGGACTGGCTAAGGGACAGTTCGTTCTCGAAGACAACAGTATCATCGGCACTATATCCGATGTCTGGGCACGAAATGCCAAGGTCAGGTTATTCACGGACCCGGCGTCAAAAATAGCTGTAAGGATAGGAAAACTAAATATAGACAGGGTAATGCAGGGCAGCGGAAACGATTCGGCAAAGATCAGCCAGCTCTCAACAAAGCATAATATCAAGGTCGGCGACCACGTCCTGGCTCGCAAAAAGCCCGGCTTTCTCGATACTTCCCTTATTATTGGGACCGTGGCCACGTGCACGTGGGACAAGCAAAATCCGTTACTGTGGGACATAACGGTAAAACCTGTCTGCGACATAGAAAGACTAAACAGTGTAACAGTGATTATTATGAATCCGCAAGAGTAGATGGGGATATAATATGCGATGGCTTCGCTTTGCTGTCTTTATTCTTATCGTTACCGTCCTGCAAGCCAGCCTCTTGGATATAGTTGCTGTTACGAAGTTGAACATCAGACCCAATTTGTTATTAACACTCTTGGTATTTTTTGCAATTTACTGCAACACCACCGATGCCATCATAACCTCATTCGCAATAGGTTTTGTTGCTGATATTAGTATTGCTTCTGCCATGGGCTCACAAACAATTAGCTTTGGCCTTTTCGGGACCGCCCTGGCATACCTTCACCGTGTTATTGCCATCAGAAAAATGCCTTACCAGTCACTTGCGATTTTCATCACCGGCTCCCTCATCGGCGCACTCGCTCATCTTTTGGCCCTCCTGAAAGGTCAGGCAGCCATATCAAATATATACACTGTTATACTCGGCACAGCGCTATATTCCGCAATAGTGGGGCCATTTTTATTCTTGCCGGCAGCCTGGTGGATGCGTATAAAAACTCATCGCTTCAGCCGACATTAGGTTCGTCTGTACTGAAGCGTAAAGCGTACATCCGACGATATACGACATAAGATATACGATGTTAATTAAGAGAATCAAAATTTTTATAATCCTCAGTGTTCTGCTTCTACTGCCCTGTCTACTCCGTCTGACACAATTACAGTTGTTGTCCCATTCTTCATACTTGAAGGGAATCGCAGAATTAAAGCTGCAAAAAGGCGTTTCACGACAGCTCAAGACCATCAGGGGAAAAATACTCGACCGCAATGGCAAAATATTGGCCACCGATGAATCGCGGTTCCACCTCCATATAAGTTACAGGCTCTGCTCGATTTTCGACCAACGTGTTCGACAGGCAAAACTTTTAAGGGCAACCAAACGCTCACAGCTCGCCGGCACAAACTCTTCTTTATTAGAAGCACGCAAAGAGCTGCAGGACAGCCTTGAGGACCTCCAGCGGATAATTGATAAATGTACCTACTTTGGGCCCGAAAGAGCGGATATTGAGCAGCAAATTTACAAAATAAACAACGAAATATGGAATATACGAACCTTTGTGGCCTGGGTGCGAAAAGGGCCCGATTCGAATATACTTAAAAAATACAATCATATAACTGACGTCCCGTTATCGGAGGCAATTGCAGATTTTGAAAAAAAATTCCCCAAAAAAGATGACCGTCTTCTACTTATCAGCAAAGTCGATGACATCTCCGATATGGACAAAAGCTTGCCGCTGTTGGAGTTAAAAACTGACGACGATATTTTTACCGCTCAACTGGAATTTATGGACGTTGATGGTATTGAGATTCTCCCAAAAGCCCAGAGGATTTACCCGCACGGCTCAGCCGCCGCTCAAACAATAGGCTGGGTCGGACCGCCGCAGGAAAAAGACAGGCGGCTTCTCGCAAATGATAAATTATCCAGCTATTTGAGCGACGAAGTCTGCGGAAGGGAGGACGGAGTAGAGTATGTGTGTGAAACCATTCTTCGCGGCAGACGCGGTGAAGAAGTTAAAGACATAGACCGCCAGTTGGTAAGTCGGACAGAGACACAGTTTGGCAAAGACGTCCGGCTCACACTCGACATTGAGCTTCAAAAGAAGATAGAAGATTTTCTCTCCGACTGCCAGCTAAATTCAAACTGCAAAGCGCCCACCGCAGCGGTTGTGATTGACGTCAACACATCTGAAGTTCTCGCTCTTGTGTCAACGCCGACGTTTGATTTGAACCGTGTCAGGTATGATTATGACGTTCTGGCCCGCGATCCCAACGAGCCGCTGCTTAATCGAGCAATAAATAAGGGGGAGTATCCGCCCGGCTCGGTTGTAAAGCCACTCATTCTCATCGCCGGACTTGAATCCGGCAAAATCACTCCGGGCGCGATTATCAGTTGCCCGGCCCAAAAGGCGCCAGAAGGTTGGCCCAGCTGCTGGCTCTTCAACCAATACAAGAGCGGACACGATTACAAATGGCCAAACACCGCACGCAACGCCATTAGGGGAAGTTGCAACATCTACTTCTCCCGCCTTGCCAACAGAATCGACCCTGCTGTCCTCCAGCTATGGCTTTTCAGGTTCGGATACGGCTACAAAATGCCGCTCGCTCCCCAACTTCCTGCCTCGAGCACCGAGAATCGAGAATCGGGTATCGAGAATCGAGACTTTAGACAGGTCCTCGGACAGATATCTTCCGCCGTTGTCAGGGGCAAAATTTCACATTTTGAGCAGATACCGCCTCTTGATAATGGCGAAAGAAGATATTTCGGCATAGGCCAGGGAAATCTCCGCGTCACACCCCTGCAGGTAGCAAACGCGATGGCCGCTATCGCACGAGGCGGAGTTTATAAACGGCCCCGCCTCTTCATCGATGCTCAGGCGACACCCGAAGAGAATCGAGCATCCGGCAACGAGCTGAATATCTCACCACAGACCCTACAGGTAATCTACGATGGCATGAGCGCCGTGGTTAACGAAAGTAGCGGAACTGCCAACACCCAGTTTGCCGAGGCCCCCCTCACGCAGTATGGTGTCCACGTATATGGCAAAACCGGCTCCACGCAGCAGCCGGGCCACGCCTGGTTTGCCGGCTTCGCCACCGACAGCGCAGGCCGCAAGCTCTCTATCGCCGTTCTCGTCGAAGGCGGCCAGAGTGGACCACGTGACGTTGCTCCTCTCGCCCGCGAAATCCTCCGATTCTGCATCAATGCCGGATATTTAGGCCAGGCCACAAATCCGTCATTATGAGTCACACACAAAATAAACGAAGGGTGGCAGCCTCAAACGCAGCTTGGGGATGGTAAACTACAATTCTCTAATTCACTATTCACCCTCACCGCCATACCGACGCAAAAACTCCTATCAAATCGCAAAACCCAAATATCCAAAAATATTCTGGAAAATCCCTGTCAATAATCTATTATTGTTTGAAAATGTATCGCGGAGATTGGACATGGGCTAAATATTGAATCGAAAGGAGACCTAAAATGTACTGCCCAAAATGTGGAACACAAAATCCGGATGGCGCCCAGATATGCAGCTCCTGCAGCGCCGTTTTGCCAACCTCTGCAGCACAACCTCCCATTGGCGCCGCAAAAACAAGCGGACTGGCCATCGCATCACTCGTCCTCGCGATTCTAAGCCCCTTTACCTGCTTTATTACGGCAATACCGGCAATTATTTTAGGTATTGTGGGGCTGGTAAAAATTTCTAAAAGCGCTGGGCAATCGAAAGGCATCGGCCTCGCTATCACAGGAATAGTCTTGCCGATAGTTATCTTGCCATTCGTCTTGTTTTTAATGGGAATCTTGGCGCCCGCCCTCTTCAGGACGAGACAAATCGCCTTCCGAGTGGTCTGTGGCACCAATTTGAAACAAATTTCTTTTATGATGCAGATGTATGCCAATGAAAACGACGATAAATTTCCCACAGCAGACAGATGGTGTGATTTACTCATTGAGCACGCCGGAGCAAACCGCTCTATATTTCGCTGCAGAACTGCACCACAGCAGGAACAATGTAATTA
>DATLBB010000213.1:0-5895 GCA_035527155.1 Sedimentisphaerales bacterium | reverse complement strand
CAAGGAGGACGGAAAGTATGACGAGAAGCGGATTAACGAAATCCGGATAAAGGCCATTGGGCCATTGCTTGAGCTTCGAGACAGGCTCCGTCTGGGTGGCAGTCCGGCAAAAACAACCAGCGCCGAGGAGTTTAAGCTGAGCATATTTGATTTTATCGATGGTTTGGGTGTTTGTGAAACAATCAGGGACTGGATTAAAGAAGCTGAGAAAAGGAAAAATGAAACAGGAGCGAATGAGCATCGGCAATTTTACAATAAGCTCATGGCTATATTTGACGAGCTTGTCGAGGTCTTTGCCGGGCAAGAGATGAGCTGTGAGGATTATGTTGCGATTCTGGATTCTGCGTTTTCGCAGTTGACGCTGGCCTTCATTCCGCCGACCCTTGACCAGGTCCTTGTGGGCTCTATTGAACGCAGCCGACACCCCGATTTGAAAGCGGTTTTTCTGATAGGTGCGACACAAAGACAGTTTCCCGTACCGGTCCGTTCGAACAGCATATTGACCGATGATGACCGCAAGGCAGCCGAATCTGCGGATTTTGTGCTGGCAGCAACAGCAAGTCAGGAACTTGCCGAGCGGCAATACTTAGCTTACATTGCATTTACACGTCCATCAGAATTTCTGTGTGTTACTTACCCTGTGACCGATGATAGCGGCGGGGCTGTGCCTCGCTCTCAATTTATAGACAATCTTGAATCGTTGTTTGAAAATCTGAAAGAAGAGTCAATTGCAGGTGAACAAACCGAGATTGATAATGTTCATAGCGAGACCGAGTTGTCTGAGCTGCTCTGCAGCGGGCTTGGCAAAGATGGGGCTCGATACCCCCTTGGAGTTTCTCATGAGCAGTGTAGTAAATTGTTGGATGATATGTGCGCTGACGAGGAACTTGCCGAGTCAGGTGCAAATGTATTGTCAGCAGTAAGTTATGACAATCGTGCGGATTTGGATAAAGAGGTGGTCGAGAAGCTTTTTGGTGAGCGGATAGGCAGCTCTGCAACAAGACTGGGCACTTTTGCTGCTTGTCCATATCAGTATTTCGCCCGCTATGTACTGGAGCTAAAGGAACGAGAAGAGTTTAAACTTGAGCCGCTGGATTTGGGCAATTTCTACCATCGTGTTTTGGATGCATTGTTGAAGAAACTTGGTGAAGAAAATATAGATTTTGCGACGGTTGAGGACGAGGAGTTATTGGGGCTTCTAAGCGAACAGATAACGAGAATTGTTCAGACGGACTCGTTTATATCCAATTTTGCTCGTCGCAGTGGTCATAACCTGTTTATCATCAATTCCGCCGCTGAGGTTCTCGAGGATTGTGTTCGTGCTATAGGGCAAATGGTGCGAGCGGGCAGTTTCAGGCCGAGACTTTCGGAAGTTTCGTTCGGCCAAGTACGGCAGGCGAAGGATACACTTGGCAAATATGAGCTTGCGCTTGCGGGTGGTCGCCTGTTGTCTTTGAACGGCAAGGTTGACCGAATTGATATTGCAGAACTGGACGGCAGGAAAATTGCGGTTGTCTTCGACTATAAGCGTCGAGGCGCATCTTTTAGCTGGCCAAAGTTTTACTATGGTCTGGATATGCAGCTTCCGATTTATATGCTCGCCGTCAGGAATGCGAACAAACCGAAGATAGAAATTGTTGTTGGTGCGTTTTATATGCCGGTTGAAACAGCGATTGGACAGGTCGCTCTTGGTGAATTGTCAGGGAGAGTGGGAACATTTGAGTATAAGGCAAAGGGAATATTGAACGGTGAATTTTTTCAGCAGCTTGACGCTTCTGCGAGTTCCGGCTGGGACAAATTTTACAATTTCCGCATCAGCTCAAAAGATGGTCAGTATGGCGACTACGGCAAAAGTGGAGCATTGAAGCCGGAGGATTTTGAAAAGGTTATTGAATTTACTGAGAAGAGAATAGTCGAGTTGGCGCAAGAGATACTCTCAGGCAGGATTGATGTTTGGCCGTATAGACTTGGCACGGAGTCGCCGTGCGGCTACTGCAAATACAAGCCGGTCTGCCGATTCGACTGGCAGGTGAATGAATACAACCCGTTAGAGCCACTAAGGAAATTACAGGTTCTTGAAAAGATGAAGAAGGCTGATGGCTGATAAGAAGATAAAATGGACTGAGCAGCAGCGGCGGGCGATTGCGGCACGCGGAAGTGACGTTCTTGTGACCGCCTCGGCGGGGACCGGAAAGACGGCGGTATTGTCGGGACGGTGCGTCGATATCGTACGCGATAAAACTGTATGTCCTGACGTTTTCAGCATGCTCGTGTTGACCTTTACGGAGATGGCCGCCGAGCAGATGCGATCGCGAATTGCCGGGCAACTGCGAACTGCATTCCTGGAAAACAGGGATCCTCATCTTCGCCACCAGCTTGTATTACTGCAAGGTGCTGATATCAGTACGATACATTCGTTTTGCAAACGGCTTATTACTGAGTATTTCTATAAGCTTGCCCTTGACCCGACCTTCCGAGTGATTGACGCCGATGAAGCGAGATTACTCAAAGCAGAGGTGTTAGAAAAGACAATCGACTGGGCGTGGGAGCAGAGCAACTTGGTGCCGGCCCTTCAGCAGCTTTTGTCGCGGCGCGACCTTCGGACTAATGATGGTTTTCTTGCAAAGGTAATAGATCTGAGCGATTTTCTGGATACTGTAGTTTCACGAGAAAACTGGTACGAGCGAGCGGCACGGCTTGCAGAAGCGGCCAATCCCTTCACGACCGAGCTGGGTGAGAAACAAAAACAGATTATTGCTGAGAAATTTCAATACATTCTTAATCAACTTCAGTATGCCCGGAATTTATATCAGAATGAAAATCCTGACGGTGACTGGGGCCCAGAGTGTGAGGATACTTTTATAAAACCCATTCTACAATGTGTTGAGCTTTTGAAAGCAGGCGATTGGGACCGGTGCGCAGAGAAAATACGAAACTTCGAGAAGCCAAGAGTAAACAAGCCCAAAGAAATAGCGAAAACGCTCGCTGAACTTATACAAAGAACAGTAAAAAAAGCTGTTGACTCGTTTGAGAAACTTTCGGAGCTTGCAGTAGTAAATCCTGAGTATCTGGACAGGGTCGGCAGGGCGGCAAGCCTGCAGACGAAGGTTCTCGTTGAGCTTGTAAAAAAATTTGACAGGTTATACAGTGACGCCAAACGAGCGATTAACTGTCTGGACTTTGCCGACCTCGAACATTATGCCCTGAAACTTTTGACCGAACAAGACTCTTCAGGGGATGAGCTGACACCCTCCGAAACAGCGCTGGCGCTTCGGCGCAGGTACAAATACATATTCGTCGATGAATATCAGGATATTAATCCCGTCCAGCAGGCGATACTCGATATGCTTAGCTCCGGCGGAAATGTCTTTGTTGTCGGCGATGTCAAACAAAGTATTTACGCCTGGCGGGGGGCTGAGCCGGAGATTTTTATCAAGCGTCTCATGCCTGCATCGGTTGACTCAGCGAAAACAGCAAACGGCTTGAGGGTCGACCTGAATGCCAATTTTCGTTCAGCTAAAGGGATTCTCGATTTTGTCAACACAATATTCCGTCGCATAATGACGGCATCCTTTGCAAAGATTGATTACGATGAGTCTGCAAAATTGAGACCTGCAATTAAAGACGAAGCCAAAGCACAAGCGCCGGCCGACAGTAAACCGATGGTTGAGTTCCACATCCTTGATGAAATGGATTCAGACAAGGATTCGGGAAAAGAGCAGAGCAGCCAAGTAGCTGGCGAGGAAGAAATAAACATTATCAGTTCCCGCCAGCGGCAGGCGGCGATGATCGCCGAGCGTATCAGGCAAATGGTCGGGGCCCAAACGGGCAAGCCGGAATTTCAGGTATATGATAAAGAGCAGCAGTGCCTGCGTAACGTTGAATATCGTGATATTGTCGTATTGATGCGTTCGCTGGCGAAAAAGGCCAATGATTATGTGGAGGTGTTTCAGTTGGCCGGTGTGCCTGTAAGCTGTCAGGCTACGGCGGGCTATTTCGAGGCAACTGAAATTACCGATATATTGAGTCTGCTCAAGGTCCTGGATAATCCTCAACGCGATATCGAATTGGCTGCTGTTCTTAGGAGCCCATTTTTCAAGATTAGTGATACTGAACTGGCAACAATAAAAATCCATAGTAAGACAAACGAAGAGCACACGAGTTTTTATAATTGTGTGCGCCGGTACTGTGCATGCGGGCCTGATGCGAAGCTGGCTGAGAGGCTCAACAAAATACTCGATACTATCGAGCAGTGGCGGACACTTGCCCGGCGGGGCAATTTAGCTGACCTGATATGGCAAATCTATCGTCAAACCGGATTTTTATCATTTGTTTCCGCTTTGGCCAATGGCCAGGCACGCAGGGCCAATCTTCTTAAGCTGCACGACAGGGCGATTCAGTTTGAGGGTTTTGCCAGTAGTGCCGGAGGTGTTTCACTTGGGCGCTTTGTTGAGTTTATCGAAAAGCTTCAGGAAGTGGGCCAGGATTGGGCGCCTGCTGAGCCGGAAGCCGCGGCGGGTAATGCCGTCCGCATCTTGAGCGTGCATAAAAGCAAAGGGCTTGAATTTCCGGTCGTCTTTTTGGCTGAGCTGAGTAGTAGGTTTAATAAACAGGACGTTTACGGGGACATGCTTGCCGACTCTGTTAATACGGTAGGTCTGCAAATAATCGACCGCGAGTCAAATAGCAAACTGCGTTCGCTTGCATACCAGGTCATCGCGGAGCGGAAACTGTCGCAGTCCCTGGCCGAAGAGATGCGAATCCTTTACGTCGCGACCACGCGGGCAAGGGAGCGGCTTATCCTGACCGCTTGCGGGAAGGAAAAACATTGCCGCGATATTATCTGCAACGGCTTTTATTTTGGCGGGGGGCCTGTTGCCGATTGGCAGCTTCACCAGTGCCGGAGTCCTCTTGAATGGGTTCTCTACGGTCTTTCCGACCAGAGAAACTTACATAATGTTTTTGAAACTGGCCTGCAAAAAAAGGCGATTGATGACGATTTGTTCAGCCTGAAACTTTACGGGCAGACGGAGCTGCGACAGCTCTGCCGATATGTCCTCAAACTAAAGAGGACTAAATCAAGCATGCCCGCTCCACTCATTTGTCATTCTGAGCATAGCGCCCCACCTATTTGTCATTCTGAGCGTAGCGCCAGCGGAGCGAAGAATCTCCCAAAGCGAGCACAGTCAAAATTGTTTTCGCAGGTGAAGAAGTCGTTTGCCTGGCGGTATGCATTCGGCGATGCGCCGGTACTTGCCGCTAAACAATCAGTAACGGAATTGACACATCGCAGCAATGAATACGCGGGAGTCGATTATTCCGGGGCGTTGGACCGATGGCCAGTTGCGGCTGCTGAAACTGGTTTGGCCGGACCTGTGGAAGGCCGACTAATCGGCACGGCCACACACCTTGTAATCGCCCAGCTTGATTTGGTCGGGCCGGTAAACAAAGGAGCAATCGAAAAGACGAAGGAAAAACTTTTGGCCGAGGGAGCTATAACCGAAGCCGTCGCCGAGCATATCGACACAGATTCGATAATGGGATTTTTTGAAAGCAAACTGGGCCAGGTGGCCCTTGATACCGAGAATACTCTTTGGCGTGAATGGCTGTTCACTTTTGCCCTGCCAGCTTGCGAGCTTGGTGATACGATGGACGGGCGATGGGGAATGTCGGGTGGCAGCCTCAAAGCTCCCCGCCTACGCGGGGACAAGCTTGCCCCTGCAGAAGCAGGGGGCTTTGGGGATGGCCAAAGCCGATATGCGACATACGAAATACGAGATACGATTATCGTTCAGGGCATCATTGATATGCTAATCCAAACTCCGCGTGGTTTGGTGGTTATTGACTTCAAGACCGATGATGTAACCCATGGGGGGGTCGCTGAGCGTGCTGAAA
>DATLBB010000212.1:0-32255 GCA_035527155.1 Sedimentisphaerales bacterium | reverse complement strand
CCGCTTTCTGCTTCGTGATAATACGTGGTACGCAGGGTCAGAAGTGCAACGAAAAAGCCCACTACAAGTGAGCCGGCGTCTCCCATAAAGATTTTAGCCGGTGGGAAATTAAATACCAAAAATCCTAACAATGTCCCTATCAAAACAAGTGCAAGGCCGCCGACGAAAACCTGGCCGCTTATAGCCGCTGCGGTAAATAAAATACTGCTTATTATGAGCGCAATACCGGCAGACAGGCCGTCCATATTATCGAGAAAATTAAAGGCGTTGATAATCAGGACTATCCAGACGGCTGAGAGTACAGAGGTAATTATCTTGTTTTCAATAAAAAACTCTACTCTGACATCTGCAAAAAAGGCAGCGGTTATTGCAACTGCGAACTGAACAGCAAGTTTGAAAAACGGCCCGAGATGTTTTTTGTCGTCCCAGAGGCCAAGCGCGAACAAGATGAGAATGCTTAGTAATATAACTACGAGCTGGTCGACTTTGGCCAAAAAGTCAGCTATGTCAATATTTGCCGTTTGGACAAGTGAATTAAGGCGGCCCGGAAGACATTTTATTGCAACCGTTGCACCGAGGATGAAAACCATCAGTGTAATAAAGATTGCGATACCACCGCCGAGAGGAATGGTTGTTTGGTGATACCTGTCCTCGACCGGACGTGCTGCGAATCCGGCGCGAACAGAGAGCTTTCTTACAACGGCTGTTAAGAAAACTGACAGCACAAAGGAACCTGCAGGCAAAATTATTGCTAATGTGTTCAACGTTGTGATTTTAGCTGCTCCAGTAACCGGGTCCTGACTTTAATGAAGAAGTCGAAATAGCACTTCTGTCTATAGTCGGGGTACGTATGCCCCAAAGCCCGCCAGCAACCTTTATCGAAAATAAGCGTTACTTCGGCGTACATCTTTTTGCCTATATATATACGATGCGAAAAGTTTTTTGTTGTGGCCAGAATCAATTTCGAAGGTTCAATTATGCCGGGGTCCAGATTCACCGGCCTGGTCAAAGGAAGGCCTAACTTTTTCGCCAGCTTCTGCTCAATCTTATTTGTCTTATGTTTGATTTTCGCCAGTAAAGCCGGGTCAATCAGCTTCTCAATGCTGATAAATTCCCGCAGGATATTCGGGCCGGTCTCGTCATTATAATAATCGGTTTTATCGAACTGCCAGACATCGCTTACAAAATCAGCGTGGCCGAACTTGTCGGTCAATGCTTCTATTGCCACATGCAAGCATTTTCTATCCGCTGCCAAAATCCCAATTATCAGCTTGACCGGCTTAGGGCCTTTTAGCTTCCACATCTGTTCAAACTTCAATTAAGTAACTCGAACTCGGCGATTCTATACTAACAGGCCTCTCTCCATACAATGTCACACGTCGCAAATCCGCACGGCATAAGCCAGAGACTTAATCGGGTCTTTTTTCGGAATAAACTCATGCGCAACATAGCCTTTATATCCGCTGTCGGCAATAGCACGCATAATTGCAGGGTAATATAACTCCTGCGTTTCGTCTATTTCGTTTCGGCCGGGATTGCCGCCGGTATGGTAGTGTCCCATGTAGTCCTTATAGTCACGAATCGTGCGAATTATATCGCCTTCCATAATTTGAGCGTGATAGATGTCGTACAGAATCTTGATTCGCTCGGAGCCTACCTTTTTGCAGACCTCGACGCCCCATTTGATATTGTCAAACATATAGTCCTTATGGTTGACTTTGCTGTTGAGATATTCGAGGCAGATATTAACTTTCTTTTTCTCGGCGTGACCTGCAACTTGCTTGAGTGCTATGACGGAATTTTCGATTCCCTCGTCATCAGACATGCCGCGCCGGTTGCCGGGAAAGGTAATCACATTTGGAAAACTATATTCGGCAGCAGCGTCTATAGCATCCCGGATTCTTGCCAGGCACTCTTTGTGATTTTCTTTCCTGTTTAGCCCGTTGCCCAGGCCGTGCGTATTAATCATCGAGCAGGCCAGCCCGTGCTTTTTAAGAGTTGGAAAATCACGCGGTCCAAGCAAATCGATCGCTTTCATGCCCATTTTTTTGCATATCGCACATAGCTCATCAAGCGAAAACTTGCCATAACACCACTTGCTGACCGACTGGTTGATGCGGCCATTTTTGACGATACGTTTGACCTCAGCGGACGCAGCCGCTGACTCACGAGCCGACACACCTGTAATTGTCCCTGCGGCCATCAGAGAACTATAACGGATAAATGTGCGTCTTGAAACTTTCTCTTCTTTCATCGATTCTCTCCTTTCACATTTTGGGTTGGCTTTGGCGCCACCCCTTGTAATTAACTAAAATTTTGCCAATAACTATCTTCGGGATTTATCAATTTACTGACTATAGCAAATAACACTGATTTAGGACTTTAGTTGTTCCTTTAGTGAATTTACCAGATCAATTACCTTATCTGTCGCTTTTTCAACAGCGACTTTCTGACTTTGAGATTCGGTCCTCAGCTTTAACTCGACATTGCCTTCGGCAACAGACTTTCTGCCGACTGTAACTCTCACCGGTATCCCGATAAGGTCAGCGTCTTTGAATTTTACTCCACCGCGTAAAATGCGGTCGTCTAACAATACGTCAACACCCTTGGCCAGTAACTGCTGGTAGATGTTCTCGGCGGTCTTTGCCACCTCTTCATCATCTTGATTTACGCAGGTAATCAGGACCTCGAATGGTGCAATACTAATCGGCCAGATAATACCGTTTTTGTCATTACGAGTTTCAGTGGCAGATGCAAGTATCCGGTTTATACCGATGCCGTAGCAGCCCATAATGCAGGGCTTTTCGACGCCTTCTTCGTCAAGGAATTTTGCGCCGAGTTTTTCGCTGTATTTGGTTCCCAGCTTGAAGACCTGTCCGACCTCGATACCCTTCTTAAAAAGCAACTTTTTGCCGTTATACGTATCGCCTTCAACGGCGTAGCGAATGTCGGCGAAGGTAACGTTTTCGCCTTCGAGCGGAAAATCTCTACCGGGCACAACATTCCTGACGTGATAGTCGGTCTTGTTAGCTCCAGTAACACCCACCGCCATCGCCGCAACAGCGTGGTCGATAATCATCTTCGAGATTTTATCAGCTATTCCCATCGGCCCGGCGAAACCGACTTTCGCTCCAGTAACTTTTTGGATAGTCGGCTCATCTGCGAGTTCGGTGTGTTTGCCGCCAACGGCCTGGGTAAGTTTTTCCGGATTCAAGTCATGGTCGCCTCGCACTACAGCCGCGATTATTTCATCGCCCGCAGCATATATTAGGGTCTTGACCATATCCTTCGGCTCGGTTTTCAGGAAAGCACAGACCGCTTCGATGGTGCCGATATTCGGGGTGTGGACTTCTTCCATTGGTGGAATATCAGCATCAGCTTTTTCTTTTGTCAAAGGGTCCACTGCCGCCCTTTCGAGGTTTGCCGCATAAGAGCCGTCTTCGGTATAAACGATTGTATCTTCCCCGGATTCGCACGGGATGGTGAATTGGTGTGAGCCGGAACCTCCCATCTCTCCGGACTCGGCCTCGACGATTACATAGTCGAGTCCGCAGCGTTTGAAAATGCGGCAATATGCGTCGTACATAGCCTTGTATGACTCATCGAGACCTTCAGGGTTGGCATCAAAGCTGTACGCATCTTTCATTATGAATTCGCGCGACCTCACAGGTCCGAACCGCGGCCGGAACTCATCGCGGAACTTAGGACTTATCTGATAAAGATTGATGGGCATCTGTTTGTAAGACTTTATCTCGCCCGCGACAAGGGTGGTGAAGACCTCTTCGGCGGTGGGACCAAGGACATTCATTCTGCTGTGACGGTCTTCGAGACTGAACATTGTCGGGCCGTAGTCGACGCTGCGGCCGGTCTTGTCCCAAAGCTCCTTTGGCTGAAGGGAGGGAACAAGGATTTCCTGTGCCCCGGCTTTGTTTATCTCCTCACGGACGATTGCAATGATTTTAAGCAGGCTGCGCCAGCCGAGCGGCAGATACGTGTACGTTCCGCTGGCGACCTTTCGTATCAAGGCCGCTCGAATCATCAATCTGTGACCGACTGTCTCCGCATCAGAGGGCACTTCCTTAACCGTTGGTATAAACATCCGGCTGTATCTCATGTTTTATGCCTCATATTGAGTAAAATCAAACTATATGAAGCACGTTTATAGTCCAAAATGCGAAGCTTTGCAAGCCTCGTCAGAAACTTTTTCCTTTCGCTACCTGGATTAGGCTGGAATTGGCAATTTACTTGAAGCGCCAAAGTTCAGGGAAAATTAGCAGAAATAGTCTTGGCTCTTTTGCGCAGCTTCGATAAAATTTACCCGTTCACAAACGGCTATCTCAGGTGTTACCTGGAAAAATCCAGATACTATATTAGCCGTTTAATGCGTCGAATTACTTACAGGGTAGCATAACAGAATGAATAGCAGGATACAGAGTAACAAAAGAAAAACTGTCAATGACACTGGTTTGGATTTGGTCCGTGGAAAACGTCTGGGCAAGTATCGTCTTGAAAGACACCTCGGCACCGGCGGAAGCTGTGAGGTCTGGAAAGCCAAAGACTGCGTCGAGGGCATGTTCGTAGCTTTGAAGATACCACTGATGGATGTTAGCGGCCAGCGCAACAACCAGGCTCTATTCCGCGAAATACGCATGGTTACTAAATTAAGACATCGCCACATAATGCCGGTCAAAAATGCCGACATCATCGAAGACCACGTTGTGCTGGCAACTGAATTGTCCTTCAAAACACTCGATGACTGTTCCAGGCCCATGTCCGTCCGCCGAATATTATCAATTATTGCACAGGTCCTCGACGGTCTCGCCTATGCACACCGGCATCGTCTGATTCATTGTGATGTGACACCAGGAAACATATTTCTGTTTCCAAACGGTCGGGCAGCATTGGGTGATTTTGGAATCTCTCAACAGTGGAAGGGCCGGATGAAGACTGTTGATGAGTTCGGTACCCCCGGCTATGTCGCGCCTGAGCAGGCATACGGCCGACCAACATATCGCAGCGATTGTTTTGCCGTCGGTCTAATTCTTTATGAATATATCACTGGCTTTCTGCCACGGTGGCCCTTCCGCTGGCCTGCACGAGGCCATAAACGCCTCCGTGAAAGAACGAATCTAGCGCTGGTAAAATTCGTCAAGCAGGCTCTTTTAGTTGATCCTGCACGGCGCTTTGCCGATGCCGGACAAATGCTTACCGCGCTTTTGCAGGCAATGCCCAAAAAGCTGCGATATGGATTCCTTCTGGAAACGCATAACAAAAAGCAACCCGATTGGCGTCAGGTACGACGCGAGGACTTCGCCGGACGATATAAAAAAATCTTTACCGCGTTTTACCGCTGCGTTGAATGTGCTGAGCCGGTAGCTGAGAGCATGCTGGTATGCCCCTGGTGTGGCAGCAGCCGAAATCGCTTCGATACACGCAGCCGGTTTGATTACATTTGCCCTCGCTGCCACAGGGGAGTGTTACCAGAATGGCGTTTTTGTCCCTGGTGTTATGGTCCGGGTTTCGAGTCACCGGCTTCCACGCGTTCCATCGGCGTGCGCTACCATGGGCGGTGTAAATATTGTAAGGGCAAACTCCTACGATTCAGCCGATATTGTCCATGGTGTCGCCGAAAAATCCGAAAAGCTTGGCAGGTCCGACCGTTCCCAGAAATATGCAGCCGGTGTGGCTGGTCGGTGGACACGTCCTTTTGGAATCATTGTCCCTGGTGCAAACAAATTTTAATCGTGTAAGGGCATCCTGCCGGGATTTCAGTTATGCCCTGTGCCTAAAGAGCTATAACGATAAAGACCGTTAATAAATGAAAAAAGAGCCACAAGATACACTAACATCTTCTTTACCGTTCAGTTGTGCTGCCGAAAGTCACATTGGGAAGGTGCGAGATGAAAATCAGGATACCTTCTTCATAGACCAGGAGCTGGGCCTGTTTATAGTCGCTGACGGAATGGGAGGCCATCAGGGTGGGCAACTTGCCTCAAAAATCGTCAGTGAAGATTTACCAGTCATGATTGAGCTCAGGCTTGATAAGCTAAAAGTCGGCAGCCCGGCAGCTATAAGGTCAATGTTCAAAAAAACTATCGTGGAACAAAGCAGACAATTACAACTCGAAGGGACAAGCGAAACCGGATACAAGGACATGGGGGCGACGCTGGTCGCGGCTCTGCTGAGGAATAACCGCGCTTATATTGCCAATCTGGGTGACAGCAGAATCTACCGTTTTCGCAAGGGAAGGCTTGTGCAGCTTACAAAAGACCATTCCGTTGTATCCGAACTTTTGGATAAGGGCAAAATCAAGGCCGAAGAAGCCCAAAACCACGAGGCTCAAGGTGAAATCACCCATTACGTAGGTATGGAAGACAAGGCCAAGCCTTATATACGTTCTTTCAGTCTTAAAAAAGGAGACCGGTTGCTGCTATGTACGGACGGCCTGACAGATGCAATAGACGATAAAGCCATCGCAGAGATTTTAGCCAGGCAGGACGATTGTAAAACGGCCTGCCGAGAGCTCATCGATGCTGCCAATGCTGCTGGTGGCCTCGATAACATTACCGTCGTTATTGCGGATTGGCTAAGCGGTTCTTAAATAGCTGAGAGCCTATAACAGAACCAATTAACCTAATAGAAGGAACCGCTTCACGGACTGTTTTGAATAGATTTCTCGACTCCGCTACGCTCCGCTCGAAATTACGGTATAAGTTTTGTTAGACGCTCTTATAATCACTCCTGTTTTATACCAAAATACTTCTTACAGAATTTACAACCGTTCTTGCATAAATGCTGGTAAGGTAATATGATTGGTATTTGATTATTAGCCACCATTTATCAATCAGCAATAATTAACGGAGATAACGATGGCACATAAGTTTATCAACGAAATCGAGGCGGGCGAAACAATCGACGATATTTATATGGTCAGAGAGCCAATCCTGCGAAGCACAACGCGAGGCGACTTATATATAGCAATGTACCTTTCTGACCGTACAGGCCAAATGAATGGACGAATGTGGCAGGCAACTGAGACGATTTATAAGGCGCTGCCGAAGCCCGGCTTTGTCCACATACACGGAAGAAGCGAGCTTTATCAAAACAACCTCCAAATCGTCGTAAATAACATCAGCATCGTTGATGCAGGTCAGGTTCGTCTTGAGGATTTTCTGGCGAGAACGGACAAAGACACGCAGCAGTTGTTCGACGAGATAAAAAAGATTGTAAGCCGAATAAAAAATCCACAGTTAAAGTCGCTGGTCGGCCAGTTTCTGACCGACTCCGAGTTAATGGAGAAATTCTGCACTGCGCCGGGTGGAACAGCACTGCATCACAATTATCTCGGCGGCCTGCTGGAGCATACTCACAATATGCTGCGAGTGGCTGTTGCGATACTGCCGTTGTACCCAAAAGTGCAGGCAGATCTGGTTCTTGCCGGGATTTTCCTTCACGATATGGGCAAAACCGAAGAGCTTTCGTACGATATGGCCTTTTCATATACCGATTCAGGCCAGCTAATCGGTCATGTTGTAAAGAGCCTTCTTATGATAAATCAAAAAGCTGATGCACTGGGAGCGAGGGGAACGCAGGTTGAGCAAACAGTCCTTGATGCCCTTGGGCATATTATCCTCTCGCACCACGGTCAATATGACTTCGGCTCGCCGAAGCTGCCGGCCACTCCTGAGGCCTTTATGGTCTATTACATTGACGATTTAGACGCAAAGATGAATCAGGTTACGGCGGCGATTGATAACGAACCGGGCGATTCAAACTGGACCGCCTGGAAAAACGCTTTGCAGACCCGCCTTTACAGAAAACGAATAGAATAAAGCAGGAGGTGTTCTATGACAGTGAAATATTGTGTTCTCCTGTCAGTCTGGTTCTTATCGCTTACAGCAGAGATTGGTTTAGCAGCGCAGTGGTATGCAGGGCCTGATGGTGAATCTACAAACCCAGGCACGCAAGATGCTCCCTGGGATATCGCCTCGGCTCTGGACGGTAGCCAAAAAGTCGACGCTGGGGACACAATATATCTGCTTAAAGGCACCTACAAGCGACGCCCGAAAGAGCTTTTCGATATTCGTCTCGTCGGCGCTGCCGAAAAGCCGATCCATATCCGCCCTTTACCGGGTAAGCGAGTAAGAATAGACGGCGGCCTGTCGATGCAAAGCCCCTCTGCTCATGTGTGGGTCCACGACCTGGAGATATTCGTGTCAGAACCGGTGCCAAAAAAACCGGTCAGCCCAGGCTCTCACCCCAAAGACCTGAACCGACCTTGGGGCGGTCTTCATATGTACGGTGGAAAGAACTGTAAGTACATCAACCTGATTATCCACGATTGCTGCCAGGGTATCAGTTGTTGGAAAGGTGAAATCAATCCAGAGATTTATGGGTGCATAATTTACAATAACGGCTGGCTGGGCACCGACCGCGGCCACGGGCATTGTATCTACACGCAAAATGACCAAGGCGTTAAAGTGATTTCAAACTGCATAATGAGCTGCCGCTATGACGGCACCTATACTTTACACGCCTACGGCTCTGAACGTGCGTACGTAGATAATTTCCTTGTCGAAGAAAATATCTGCTGCAATAAAGGCCCATTCTTAATCGGCGGCGGAAGGCCAAGTAATAACATCCGAGTATTCAGAAACTACTTGTATGGTGTCAGCATGAGAATTGGTTACAATGCGCCGTACAACGAAAACTGCGAGGTCCGCGATAACATAATAGTCAACGGCGACTTGAGCATTGCCCGATACAAAAAGGCCAAGCAGGAAGGTAACCTTATCATCAAAAAGGGCCAAAACCGGCCAGAGGGAATAAAAAGTGTTCTTCTGCCCAACCGATTCGACCGAAATCGCGCGCATCTTGTAGTCTACAATTGGGACAAGGCGGAAAATGTAAAGGTTCGAGCAAAGCCCTTTTTGAAAAATGGTAATTCCTTCCGCCTGATGGACCCGCAGAACTTATTCGGTAGTCCTGTGGCTGAGGGCAAGTGCTATGCAGATGTGATCGAGGTACCCGTAAAAGGTGAGTTTGCAGTCTTTGTGCTCTTAAAAAACGACTGAATTGCTATTGTAGTGTAACCTTATTTCGGCAATCAAAAACGCTTACCGCGAGTGGTTCGTGGTTTGATCCACAAGATACATTTCACAAGTCGAGTCGAAGGGCTTCACGAGGCACGAACTCGATGTTCTGCGTAGGGTCTCGCTTCAGCACAATACCGGCAAATCGCCAGATTTTCTCGAACTGCTCGTGTGTCATCAACTTCCTGCCCAGAACGGGGTCTGCAATCGTGATTATACGGTCCGAGACCTCAAGAACAGCAACACAGTGGTTGGACAGAAATCCAACCCTGACCACAGCTAACGTGATGCCTGCATTCCTGAGCTGATTAATCGAGTCGAAGTAACGGTACTGACATTTTAGCCCATCAGTACCGTAGAGCTCCCGAAGAGCTGAGCTAAGGCAGGTTGGAAGGGTACCCGCGACCGGACTGCTATAAGAAAGTACAGCTATTTCTCCCTCGTCTGCGGATAAGCCTAATCTTCCAAGGGCCGTTACCGCTGCTGCCGGGCCACAGGTATAATTGGTGCTCTGAAAGCAGATGCCATCCGAATCAAGCCTTGTGCTAAGATTCAAGAGTCGGTCTTTAATTAAAGCGGGAACAAGAAAAGGCGAAACTGAAAACCAGGTTACGACGACACCCATCAAGATACAAATTATGACCTTCTCACATCTGCGGGGCAGACGTGAGAGCGGCGTACTCAAGCCCATTGTAATGCCCAAAGCTAAAAGGATGAACCTTGTCCGCCCCATTGTGAGCCAGGAAAACGGCGGCACAAAGGCCAGCGTATTATTTAACCTGGTCAGCACTAACATCGCGATGAGTATACAGGGCAGAAAATAGCCCCATGTCCAATATGATTTGCGAAAACGTGAGAACAGCCTGCCCAAAAGGACCCCCAACAGAGCCACTAAAATAACACCGATAGTTTCAAGCCAAGGATTCATCGCCCATCCTCAATAAACATGCCATCTCCTATAAGACATAATCATTATATCAAATCAAGGCCCGCGAATCAAGGAAATTATAGCCGGCTAAATAACACCTTGACAAAACTATTAGATAGATATGAACTCCCCGCTTCCCGTTAAAGCTAAGAAAAAGGCCGTGAGTCCTGATGTTATAGGGACTCACAGCCCTTTATCTGAAACTAAGGTCGCAATATTCAGCCTTTTTAAAGACCCAACAGCCAGTTTTCGGCAAATATGGCAAAGTCCCCAAAATCCACATCACCATCGGGTTCAAAATCGCCAGCAGCCGGATATACCTCGTCTGCGCCCATATCCACCCGGCCGTAGGCGACGCGCGGCTGATTGTCGACATCAACCTGGCCGTTGTAGTCACCGGATGGGTCGCCGGCGTTGATGCAAGGCGAATAACCCCATAGATGGACATAGCCCTCTTCGTCGTCAGCTGTCCCCGGAATTCCATCCAGACCGTCAGGCCCAATGAATAGCGGGTCCTCATCGATATTGCCAGTTCCCGAATAGCCACCTTCCACGTCGCTGTAAGTTACCACAGGAGCAGAAGAACCGGCCAGAACGGATATTTGATCTGGCAAGTTGCTCCATAGTATTGAGTTTTGCACCGTAAGTGTGGAATCGGTCCAATTAGAAATCGCACCGCCCATACCTGGAGTCACTTGGTTCCTATAAAACACAGAGTTCGTAACTATTAATGAACCATTGCTGAGGATTGCACCACCAGAATTGCCGCCCGAGTTCGCTGTGAACACGCAGTTCACCACCGTAACCAACGACGAAGCCGAAGTGGACAACCCGCCCCCCATGTTTGCACCGTTCCCACTAAAAATGCAGTTCACCAGTGTTGGGTTTCCACTTCCTATGTACATGCCACCGCCGTTGCTACCTGCGGAGTTATTGGTGATATTGCAGTTGACCAGTTTAGGGCTCCCACTGTCGTTGTACATACCTCCACCTCTATTGTATGGACTAACGCCGTTGGCATTGCCGGCGGTGATGGTAAAGCCATCGAGGGTTGCATTGGATTCTGTCCCACTGCCTGTAACAACATGATAGCTGTTGTCCGAGCTGTCACCGAGTGCGTTAATGTTGCCGCTGAGAATGGTTTCGTAGAGCGCAATATCGCGATGGTCAGGATCTGTTTCTCCGAAGCCGGCGTAGCCGCCCTTAATAGCCACACGATTTATAAGTTGAAACGTCGCCGTCCGGTTGCCGCTGCCGCCGGGATTACTTGATTTCGCATCCGGCTTGTAAGTGCCCTCGGCCACCCTGATTTCATCGTAGGGATCGGCGGCAGTGAGGGCGTCCTGCAGGTGGTTGTATGCGTCCGCCCAGGATGAACCGCTATTTGCACCCGTTGCATCCACATCGACGTAGATGGTGGGCAGGGGAACAGCCATAAATATCTCGTAGTCTCCGTCGTAGCCTTCCCATACTACATTCGAGCCCGATATCTGTGGATTCCCATCGTCGGAGCTGCTGTTGTTGCTGATATTAATAGGCCCGCTGGTCGGGTCACCGTCCCAGAAAAATATCTCGTTGTTGTAGCTGCTGTCGTCCTCGCCTTCCCAGACCACATTCGAGCCCGATATCTGGGGATCGTAATCGTCGTAGCTGTTGTTTGTAATCTGGGTAATCGTGGTCCCGGCCCAGAAAAATATCTCGTAGTCGTTACCGTCGTAGCCGGACCATACCACATTCGAGCCCGATATCTGGGGATCGTAATCGTCGTAGCTGTTGTTTGTAACCTGGGTAATCGTGGTCCCGGCCCAGAAAAATATCTCGTAGTCGTTACCGTCGTAGCCCTCCCATACCACATTCGAGCCCGATATCTGGGGATTAGAATCGCTGTAGCTGTTGCTGGTAACCTGGGTAATCGTGGTCCCGTCCCAGAAAAATATCTCGTAGTCGTTACCGTCGTGGCCCTCCCATACCACATTCGAGCCCGATATCTGGGGAGACCTATCGTCGTAGATGCTGTTGCTTATGTTGATAGGCTCGCTGGTCGGGTCGCCGGGCCAGAAAAATATCTCGTCGTCGCCGCCCTCGTAGCGGGACCATACCACATTCGAGCCCGATATCTGGGGCTCCCAATCGTCGTAGATGCTGTTGCTGATGTTGATAGGCTCGCTGGTCGGGTCACCATCCCAGAAAAATATCTCGTACTCGTAGTCGGTCTCGTCCTCGCCTGCCCATACCACATTCGAACCCGATATCTGGGGATACTCATCGTAGTAACCGTCGTTGTCGGTAACCTGCGTGACCTTCCAGGACACAGCCAGCGCAGGACAGCTCATACCAACCGCCGCCACCAAAAACACTGCCATTACCAGGTACCTCTTTAGATTTGTTTTTTTAGCCATTTTTCGACCTCCTTAAAAAGTTGTTAATATTTTCGCGACAAAACGCGACGTTTTCGTGGGGGGAAAGCTTACCGGCTGATAAAAAGAAGCCTTCTCACCCATCCTGCCGTATATATCAAATTAACGGCATTTTATATAGTTGAGAGAGAATGTCAAGCAAATTATCCCACTTTTTATAGCCGGCTAAATAACACCTTGACAAAACTATTAGATAGATATGAACTCCCCGCTTCCAGTTAAAGCTAAGAAAAAGGCCGTGAGTCCTGATGTTATAGGGACTCACAGCCGTAGACAGAGGGAATGAGATTGCCACGTTCCGTCCAAGTGCCGGACTTTCAGCGCAGGGAAATGGTGGGCACGGCCCACCCTGTGTAGCTGTTATCCATAACTACGAATAAAAACTTTGATTTTTTCAAATCCTTGTCTATAATATAACTGTAATGAAAAAGGGGCGAACCAGTGTTTGAGTGAAAACGTAATAATGACGATAATATTATTTTGGCAGAATATAGAAAAACGTTAATTTTGAGGAAAAAAGATGGAAACAAACGAAGGTAAGGCACAACAGAACGAGAGCTGCTCCGATTCATCAAACTCGGGTGGTGATTGCTGCTCGTCCGGTTCCGTCGGCTGGAAAAGCTGGAAGACAGCGATATTTATTCTGGTAATACTGGCGGCCGGTGCAGTGGCGGCCCGTTCGGTGCTGACAAATGGAAATGGGGCCAGTTCACCCTGCGGAGCAAAATCTGGCTGCCCTTTGAACATGCCCTGTGGATCCAGCGAAGTCTGTGGGACCGACGAGGCCAGCCCCAGCGATGTAACTTGCCCTTTTGAGAAGAAGGCGAATAATCCCTCTTCGGATTGTCCTAAAACAGCGACTCCGAGTGGCTGCCCAAAAACAGCCGTTCCAAGCTGCTGTCCGCAAACCGGCTCTAACTGAGGAGACGAATATTGCAGGAATGGATAAATCAGACCCTCGAGTCTGGGGCGCTAAGTTTTACAGTCCTGCTCGCGGGCTTTCTTCTCGGTCTGATTAGTTCGATAGCGTGTGCCTGCTGTACCTTTCCGATATTGGGGGCCGTAGTCGGATATTCCGGCTCGCGAAAGGGCAAGGGCTGGCAGGCAGCTTTACTTGCGGGCCTTTTTTTCATGCTCGGCACGATCATCGCGACTGTCATTCTCGGAAGCGTGGCGGGCTTTGTGGGTCAGGTTGCCCAAAGTACGTTAGGGAGATACTGGAAGCTCTTTGGCGGATTTATTGTAATCTTTTTCGGTTTGGGCACGCTTAGATTACTGCCTTTTAAATTTCCAAAGAGGAAAGTCCCCGAAGACAAATCACGACCGAAAGGACTCTTGCCTGCGGCGCTCTTCGGTCTCGTCGTTGGAGGAGGTATAGGCTTCTGCTCGCTGCCCTGCAATCCCGGCATTTTCATTGTGTTGGGAGTAGCCGTTCTCCAGGGATACACGCTCTGGACGATGGCGATACTAATCGCCTATGCAGTCGGTTTCAGTTTGCCGTTAGCTGCGATTATGTTGGGAGTTTCTTTCGGTAAGTCGGTGGCCAAGGCAAAGACAACGGTGGCTGCCATAAGAATTGTAGCTGGTGTCATCCTTATTGCCGTTGGCTTTTATTTCCTGGCTACTATATGATGGTCGAAAAGTAACCGATTTATCATTCATAAACCACAATCACCGTCGGATTCAGAAAGTGGCGACCGAGCTTTGTTTCACCGCCGAGGCAATTTCTTGCTAAATCTGCTTTTTCCGGTTATAAATCGGCTATGGAGCTTAGTGATAAGACTGCTGTTGTAAACGGTGCGAGCGGGCGGTTGGGCGGGGCTGTCGCGGAAGCTTTGGGCAAGGCCGGCTGTAATTGTATCTGCCATTATAACAGAAACAAAGAAAAAGCAGAGAACATAGTCGAGCAGATTAAGCAAATGGGTGTAAAGGCGCTGGCAAAGGAATTAGCTCATGCCATTTGCGTGAATTCAATCGCTCCAGGTGTGGTGACCTGGCCGGGCGATTTTGATGAATCGGAAAAACAGCGGCAGTTATCATTTATACCTGCAAGAAGAATTGCTACAATAAGTGATGTTACCGCGGCTGTGATTTATCTACTTAAGAACGATTATATAACGGGCCAGGTTTTGTGCGTTGATGGCGGGCGATGTATGTAGTAGCGGATAGCGTATAGTGGGCAGTATAAGGAAACGGCCATGACATTGAGCTGGGCCAATCGGATTACGATTCTTCGGATTCTGTTGATAGTTCCGTTCATTAGCTGCATGTTGAAAATAAACGATGCTGAGCTCGGCAACACAGTGCGGCATATCGCTATTTTTATTTTTTTGTTCATGGCAATTAGTGACGCTGTCGACGGCTATCTTGCTCGCCGAAGCAGGCAGATTACCAGACTCGGTGCGTTTCTTGACCCTACGGCGGATAAGCTGCTTATAACCAGTGCCTGCCTGTTGCTTATCTCTCAGCGGGGAAGTGTTGAAGGCTTTCCACTGCCGTCGACAGTTGTAGTCTTGATAATAGGCAAAGACGTGATTTTGACGCTCGGTTTCGTCACACTTTATTTTATCACTTCAAAGATTTACACCGCTCCCGTATTTGTCGGTAAGGCAGCTACAACTCTGCAGTCGTCAATGGTCGCGGGGATTCTGCTTGGCCCTGAGTTTTCCAGTATTATACACGGCTGGATTTGGTTTCTGCGTGTGCTGTGGTGGTCTGCTGCAGGGACTGCTGTTCTGGCAACTCTTGTTTACATTCGCAATGGAATCCGCTATTATGAAGAGTACGAGCAAGGCGCCGGCCAAGGAAAGTAAGGACTTTCAGTTGGCATCTGGGTGTCTGCAATGTGTTTTGGCTGTTCAGTGAGCAGCCGTTGGAACGCAGTCGAATGCAAATGTTAGTTTGGTGATATTAGGATGAAACAAACGTATTGGTTTTTAGTTGGTGCGATGATTGTTAGCATTTTCTGCGGCGCAGGTTGTCGCGTCCATCGCAGCGCTTCGGCTTATCAACATCTGCCGGGAATCCAGTCTATTGTCGATGCAAGTTGTTATCCAACTCTCCAGGCTGCGTTTGACGCGGTGCCGGACGCCGGCGGTGTTGTCCGCTTGCCGCCGGGTACTTTCGAGATTGACGAACCTTTGAAAATCAGCACCTCTGATTTGCTTTTCGAAGGTTCAGGTTCGGCTACGCACATCAAGAACGTCAACGTTGAAGGTAAGCCAGCGATGATACTTCAGCACAACAGTGGTGTTGACGGGCGTAAGAATGAACTATGGCGGATTCGGCTGGCAAACTTTCGTATTACCGGCAATGAAAAGAGCGGCTGCGGCATCGAGGCGCGACGCATCAACGAAATATTCTTCGATGGTGTTACCGTTAGCTATCACGGCGGCGACGGTATTGTGCTTGACCATTGCTACGAGGACCCTCGCATCTGTGATTCGTTGATTACCTACAACAAGGGCGCCGGGCTCAATTTAATCGGCTGCCACGATATTATAGTTTCCTTGAACCAGTTTGAGGAAAACCGGGACGCCTTGCGGTGCATTGACGGCTATAATCTTACCATGACAGGCAACAATCTCGACGACCACCTCGGCGACGGCGTCGTTATTGAAAACACCTACGGCTCGGTCGTCTCGGGCAATATGATTGAGGAATGCAAGGGGACCGCCATTGTGCTCGACCGCGACTGCTACGGCATCACGCTCAGTGCCAATGTTATCGCGCATAACGAATCGGGAGGAATCGACCTGCGCGATGCGCATGGCTGCACTATTAGCGCAAATACGTTTACTATTATGGGTGGCCACGCTTTAGCGATAGGCCCCGGCAGCGGCCGAATCACCGTTACCGGCAACAACTTCTCCGACAGCTACATCGGCGGCGGCGAATTGAAGCGAGCAGCAAGTGACCGTAAGGCAGGTGGTATGATTATGTGCGGCACTTCAGACGTGGCTATTTGCGGCAATGTGTTCTCGGGTGTTCGGCCAAAGGCACTGACCCTCGAAGGCGGACCGAGTAAGCGTGTCGTGTTCGCTAACAACGTGCTGACCGACGTGGAAAGCGAGCACACTAAATTGGATGATTCGTCTTTAGTCAACGATAACTTGGAACCAGCGGAATAATGAATAAAACACAGCTTGATAACGCTCGCTGCGGTTGAGCGATTAACTGGATGAATTCCTAAATGTTTTTAATTCGTAGGTTTGAATAACTAAGAAATGGCAGTGCGATTTAGCGAAATACCGGAAGTCCTGGAAGAGCTTCGGCAGGGCAAAATGGTCGTGGTTGTAGATGCAGAAGACCGCGAAAACGAAGGAGACCTGGTTTGCGCTGCTGAGATGGTTACGCCGGATGTTATTAACTTTATGGCCAAATATGGTCGCGGCCTTATTTGCCTGCCGCTTACGGCGGAGAAATGTGATTCCCTTGGTCTGTACCCGCAGACGGTCGATAACACGGCCCGATTCGGTACGGCGTTTACGGTTAGTATTGATGCGGCTGACGGCATAAGTACCGGCATTAGTGTCGCCGACAGGGCAAAGACGGTCCAGGTTGCGATTGCAGACGATGCAAAAGCAAGTGACCTTGTTCGTCCGGGCCATGTATTCCCGCTGCGTGCCAGAGAAGGCGGAGTGCTCGTGCGAGCAGGGCAAACTGAGGCGTCGGTTGATTTGACGCGGTTAGCGGGTCTAACGCCGGCTGGTGTCATCTGTGAAATTATGAACGAGGACGGCTCGATGGCACGCGTGCCGGAGCTGTTGAAATTCTGCGAAAAGCACGAGATGAAAATTGTTTCAATCGCCAAGCTCATAGAATATCGTCTGCAGAGTGAGAGCCAGATCGAGCGGATTGAGTGCGTGAATCTGCCTACTGACTACGGGGAATTTAAGCTGATTGGCTACAAGGGCAAAATATCATCTGAGCCGCATCTGGCATTGTGCAAGGGCGGCATCGGCGAGCTTGATGAGAACGGAAAGCCGGTTGAACACGATGAGCCGGTGCTGGTAAGAGTGCATTCGGAGTGTATGACAGGGGATTTGTTTCATTCGCAGCGGTGCGAATGCGGTTATCAATTGATAACCGCGATGAAGATGATAGAAAAGGCCGGCAAAGGGGCTTTGGTTTATCTCAGGCAGGAGGGTAGAGGCATTGGGCTGACCAATAAACTGCGGGCTTACAAACTTCAGGAGCAGGGTCTTGATACGGTTGAGGCGAATCTGAAGCTGGGCTTTATGGCTGACAAGCGGGATTATGGAATTGGCGCTCAAATCTGTCGCGATTTGGGGCTCAGGCAGATACGGATATTGACCAACAATCCAAAGAAGATAAGCCGGCTTGAGGTTTATGGCATAAAGATTGTTGAGCAGATACCACTTAGGGCTGAGCCGAGCAAGCATAACATCGACTATTTGCGGGCGAAAAAATACCACCTCGGCCACATGCTCGATGAGGATTTATAGTTTATGAAAACGGCAGGTGTAACAGCACAAATATTGTTCCTTGTATTGCTTTTGGCCGTGGTCGGTTGTGAGCCGCCGCAGGTCGGCGTTAAGCGGATTGAATCGCCGCCAAAGGCTGACAACGATTGTAATGAAGTTTCTATCTATTCTCGTTATGTCCCGGCAAAAGTCGATATTATGCCATTAACCGAATACACCGGCGTCAGCAATACTGCAGAAGAGCCGGCGATAAAGGTCTATGTGAGTTTGCTGGACTCGTTTGGATATCAGCTTAAGTCGCCGGGCGTATTTCGTTTTGAGTTGTACGAGAGAGTTCCTCGCTCGGCTGAGCCGAAGGGCAGGAGAATTGCCATCTGGCCGGACATCGATTTGACAGATGTAGTTGAAAACAACAATTACTGGCGGGACTTTTTGAGGGCCTACGAATTCAGTTTGCCTGTCGAGTCGGAGGCGAGCCAAAACCACATATTGCAAGCGACCTGCTTATGTCCTAACGGCAAACGCCTTTCGGCTGAGTTCACCCTTCCAAACACAAAATGATTTATTCGCGGCTGCGTCGTCTTAGCCCGAATGTTTCAGAGCATTTTTTAGCTTCTTATTTTTAGCCACACATTGCTCTGTCAGAAATTGTTGTTTTTTGCCCTTGCGGGAATGGAAAAAATAGTCGCTGCAGCGGGAATCTGGGCAGTTTTTCTCCGTGGAGTGTTTGTAAGACTTTGCACATAAAACAGTTACGCATTTTTGCACAATCTTATCAGGAAAATATAAGTAATCGAAGAAATTTTTCTTGAAGTGAAGGTGGCTAATTTGGTATAAATGGTAATGGAGAAGTCTGTGGATTTTGGTTTTGTGATTGTGCAATTTCTGCAGTTTTTCGTTAAAACAGTTTGAGTGAGGTGCAGAGCTGCAGCGGCAGGTTGCCTGGAAGACACGGGGCAACAGACGTTCGGCTAAAGCTGCGGAGTTGTCCCGAAAGACGTGGGGCAGCTGAAATTCGCTAATCCACGGGATTTGTACACCTCGCAGTTGAGATTGTTACAGTTCATACGGGTTCTTGAACGAAGGAGGTAAAATCAAGCCGTATAAAAGTTATGCTGGGCAAGCACAGAATTTAACGAAGGTGCAAATTTTTATTGGCTGTTTTGTTGGTAGTTGTGTGAGACGGGCACGAAATATGGTGAAGGTTTTGGTGTTTGTTGAGAACAAACCCGATGAGTCGGGATTTTGGTTTTTTGGTTAAAGAACGTTTTGTTTTAAGGTTTTAGATTTTATTAAGGAGGAATGTTATGTCTGAAAAAAAGAGAGAGTTATTAACAATTTGTGCAGTAGTGGGATTGATTGTGGCGGTAAGCGGCACGGCACAGGCCAATTGGGAGGAGACCTTCGGCGGCAACGGTTTCGATACAACCTGGGCGTTCGACCGCTATCCAAGCTACTATCCTACGTTCAGCGCGACGATCCAGGACGGTGCCGGCGACGATGACTACCTGTTATTAAATGAGACCACTCATATGGACTCGGGCGGTTCGCAAATTGGCGCTGGCATAGGTGAGCCCAGTGATATTTTCACTGATGTCCGTCTCGGGGCGGTGGTGAATGTTGATGCTGACTCGTCGTATATCCACGGCCTTGCGGCCAGAACCACCTGGTTCATTGACGATGGGACGGCGACCGGCAATCCCGGCTTTGTTGCCGTGCAGACCTACATCATGTTCATAAACTGGCAAGACGGGCCGGAAAACCTCAAGATTGAGTTGTTGAAGAACTCCTACAACCAGGATGCGCATACGTCCTATCCATTCGAGGTTAGCGTACCTGACCCTGGCACCGGCCATGACAGAAGCTACTATGCTGAGCTGGATGTGGTCGGCTCGGGCCCCGTTTACGTCACGGGCAGTCTCTATGAGTCCAAAGGCGGTCCTTTGGTGTACAGGACACCGACGATGATTGACACCAGCGCCCTGGACTATTGGGAGAAGGACATCTTAGGGTCTGGCTCTATCGTCTATACAAGCGGTGCTAGCGCTGTCTTTGGGATGAATCAAATTTCCGGTAAGCCGGCGGGCTATCATGCCACCTTCGATACTGTCTCGTCCATCTCCGACGGGCCGGCAGCGGTATGTCTGAGCCCTGCCGACGGTGCAACAGAGGTGGACGTAAATGCCGACCTTACCTGGGTAGAGGCAGAGTTCGCGACATCACGTGAGTTGTGGTTTGGCAAAGAGGGGGCTATGGAGAAGGTTGTGCCGGCACCGGCAGGTACGACCTATGACCCTCCTCTTGAATACGGCCAGACTTACGAGTGGCGGGTTGATGAAATCGGTTCTACCACTGTTACAGGGCACGTCTGGCGTTTCACGACAGAGTATCTTGTTGTGGATGATTTTGAGTCCTACACGACGAGGATGGATCTCCTAAATGTGTGGAGAGACGGTTATACCGCAACACCGACCGCCAATTCTGGCTCGAATATAACCGTTTCGACTGTAATTGACCCTCGCACGACTGGTCCTGATGTTCCTCCTGATACTCCTCCAGGTCCGATTCATGAGGGTTCGCAGGCGATGCAGTTTGCTTACGACAACGATGGTTCTGTTACACTTTATGTTCCCGGTTATACTCCAGCTACCTCTATTGCGCCATATTATTCGGAGATCGAAGCGAGTACTTCGGGACTTGGAATCCGCAGCAACTGGACCTTAGAAGGCATTGAGGCACTGACACTATACATCTATGGCAATGCGGACAATGTTAATGAGCAGATGTATGTGGTTCTGGAAGATAGTGACAGCAATAGCTTGGTAAAATGCGAGAAGGTGATATATGGTGGCAGTCTGTTAGACCTAAACCTGCAGTTGGAAGATTGGCAGGAGTGGAACATCGACCTTGACGAGTTCACTGATGTGGACCTGGCTGATGTCCAGAAGATCTATATTGGCTTCGGTGACAGGTACAATCCGCAGTCTGGTGGTGCTGGTGTTGTGTACTTTGATGATATCCTACTTTATCAGCCCAGATGCATTCCTGCGCTTGGACCAGCAGGCGATATTGCCGAACCGTTCGATTGCAAGGTTAACTTCTTAGACTTTGCTGTACTGGCAGGTGGCTGGCTTGATGAGGGTCTGTACCCGTAGCCGTAATCAGCATAACTGCAAGTCTAATAGTTAGCTGATGAATTTGCATCAGTTCGGGGCTTATAGCGACCAGTTCGCTATAGGCCCCAGTTGTTTTTGAGGGCGGTGAAGTTGGGGGGTAGTAAAATAGAACTCTTGGGTAAAAACTCAAGGGCTAAGTATCTATATCAGTTACCTGCAAATGTTAAGTGCCTTGTATATTTGCCTGCCTGGTTAAATTAGATTGACCGGAAAAGGGTAATCTGCGATTATATCCTGCAGTTTGACCTTGTTTTATTATCGGAACCTTTTGGAGCTGTGTTGGTCTAAATGATAGGAAAAGATGTGACAGAAGCGGTAAATATCAATATTGACGATGCCGTATTGATTGAACGGTGCCGGCAGGGCGATTCTGCGGCGATAGAACGGCTTATACTTAAGTATCAGAATCGAATCTATAACGTCATTTTGAGAATATGTGCAAATAATGACGATGCTGCGGAACTTACGCAGGACACATTTGTCAAAATAATAGAGAAAATAAGTGAATTCGAGGGCAGAAGCAGTTTTTACACTTGGGCGTTTAGAATAGCTGTTAATTTGACTCTGAATTACTGCCAAAGAAGCGTCAGACATGGAAGCACGAGTCTGGATGCCGAAAACGATGAACACACTCGGCAGGCAAAGCAGCAGTTGAAGGAGTTTTTGACCGATGAAAGCTGCCCCGACCCGGCGATGTTGGCTCAGAACAAAGAGATGTACGAGATACTTGGAAAAGCGTTGATGAAATTGGATGATGTGCATAGAGCAGTGGTTATCTTACGGGATATTGAAGGTATGAATTATGCTCGTATTGCACAGGTGCTGGATGTCGAACTGGGTACGGTTAAGAGCAGACTGAGCAGAGCCAGAAGCAATCTAAGAAATATTATGGAGGCCATGTTGCAATGAGCCAGAGAGAAAAACCGGATATCGAGGAATTGCTGAATAGCTTCATTGACGGAGAGCTGACGGAAAGAGAGCGGACCGAGGTCCAACGGCTGATAACACATGATGAGCAGGTTGCGAAGCGGCTGCGGGAGCTTCAGAAGACACAAATGTTAGTTGGGTCATTACCTCGTGCAGAGGCTCCGGCTCAGATTATGAATGGTATAAAAGCTTCTCTGGAAAGAGAGAAGGTATCGGATGAGCCTGTCTGGAGCGTGGAGCGATTCGAAAAGCGAGCGGGTGCGAGGCATTTGCTGGCCCGCAAGGTTTTGGCTGCCGCTGCTATGATTGGGCTGGTAGCTATTTTTGGAGGAGTGATTTATACGATTGTTGCCCCTGATGCTGATTATAGGGCCGGTATGCCCACGGTGGCATTTAGTGGCAGAGTTGAATTGAAGACAAACGCCCTGATGGAGGTTAACGCATTTATCAACAGGGCGATTGAGGATAACGGGCTGTCGGATTGCGTTAGTTTGGAAAGCCGAGGGAACAGGAGAGTATATTCTATTACCTGCAGCCGGGAAGACTTAAATTTACTGTTAGCTGATTTGGCCAATATTTGGGAAAGGTTCGATTCGTCGACGTTATTTGTTGAGGCCAAATCGCAGGGTAAGCAAGTAGTTGTTAACGGTGTTAGCGCTGAGCAGATTTCCAAATTGATAACCATACCGAAGCCGGACTTGACTTCGGGCGTAGAACCAAATGAAAAGCCGACTGGTAAACAGGTGCCCCAGAAGCAAGTGCATCTGAGCATTGTGGTCGCAGGTAGCGAATAATGGATTAGCTGTATGGAGAGAGCATAATTTGGGGGTGGCTGGGACCGCTGAACATCCGCATTTCAAACAAATCACGGAATTGATAAAGTAAATTGGCTACGGTGATTTCTTTTTGCCTTTAGTGTCTGGCTTGGTTTTGTCGGTGGGTTTTGAGTCCTTGCTTTTGTCAACGGTTTTCTTTTTCACGGTGTCCTTGTCCACGCTGCTTTTCTCGCTTTTTTGGCCCTCTTTGTAGCTTTCGCTCCTGTAATCGGTTTGATAGAATCCGGAGCCCTTGAAGATTATGCCTGAGCCGGTTCCCACGAGGCGCTTCAGAGTTGACTTTCCACAGTCGGGACATTTACGCATAGGTCTGGCTGTTATGGACTGGAACCGCTCGAACTCACATCCGCAACTTTCACATATATACTCATAAGTCGGCATAATTTTGTTAAATGGTAACTGGTTAATTGGTAAAGTAGTATGAAGTAATCATTGTTCGCCAAGTTCATCAGTAGATTGGTCTGGCGATTCTGCTTTTTGCCTGGCCGGTTGTTTTGGTGTTAGCTTGTTGACAATTACTTTGCTCGGTCGAATGACTCGGCCGTTGAGTTTATATCCCTTTTGGAACTCTTCGAGCACAATATTTTCTTGTTGTTCCGGCTCAGTTTTTTGCATCATTGCTTCGTGCAGGGCGGGGTCGAACGGCTCCCCAAGCGCCTTTATCTGCTCTACGTTGTGAGATTTGAGGATATCGAGCATCTGGTCGTAAATGATTTGAATACCCTTGAGAAGCACATCGACATTTTCAGCCTGGTGTGCGTTTTGCAGACTATGTTCAAAATTGTCCAGCACCGGCAGCAGCGTTTTTATAATCTTTTCCTTTTCGTAGCCAATCGTATCAGCAATTTGTTTGGATGTGCGTTTCTGTAAATTGTCGTAGTCGGCGCTGACTCGCTGCAATTTTGCAAAAAGCTCATCTTTTTCCCGTTGAAGCTCGTCTATTTGTTGGCGAAGTTCCTGCAGCTCACTCTTCTTTAGTGCAGGCTTTTTTTGCTCCCTTGGTGTTTCTGATTTATTCTGTTTCATTGATTGTTACCAAAGTATTTTTTAAGTCTCTCGAAAAAGCGTTTTGATTGTGGAGAAACAGTTTTATTTTCAGTTTTGGCGAACTCAGTCAGCAGTTCTTGTTGTTTTGCGTTTAGTTTCTTCGGGGTTTCGATAATGATTTGCACAAGCTGGTCTCCGGTTCGGCCTGTCCGCATATCCGGCAGGCCCTGGCCCTTTATTTTAAAGATGCTGCCGTATTGTGTGCCTGGCGGGATTTTTAGACCTTTTGTGCCGTTTAGGCTCGGCACATCAATAGTTGACCCCAGAGCGGCCTGTGTAAAACTGATGGGGACGGTAGCAATCAGGTTGTTTCCATCGCGCTGCAGGAATTCATGTGGTTTTATTCTGACGTAGCAATACAGGTCGCCTTTTGGCCCGCCACCTCGGCCGGGTTCGCCTTCGTTGGTGACTCTTATGCCTTGTCCTTCGTGGACACCTTGTGGAATTTTGATATTGACGATTCTCTTTTTAGGAACTCTGCCGGTGCCTTTACATCTTTTGCAGGGGTTGGTAATGACTTGTCCGCTGCCTCTGCATTTCGGACAGGTTGAGACCATCTGGAAAAAGCCACCTCCTCTTACGATCTGGCCTGTTCCGGCGCAGGTAGAACAGCGACCCGGTTTTGTCCCTCTGGCACTGCCGCTGCCGCTGCATTCCGGGCACAAATCCTGACGGGCGTACTCGATGGTTTTCTCAGCTCCTTTCGCGATGTCATTAAGCGTCAGTTCAACGGTGGTTTCCAAATCGTAGCCGCGCGTGGGTCCTGCCCGTCGGCTTGACTTTCTGCGACCTCCGAATATACCGCTGAAGAAATCGTCGAGGCCGAACATACTGAAGATGTCCTCGACGTTCATCCGCGAGAAGTCGTGCATCCCGGCTCCGCGCAGACCATCGTGGCCGAACTGGTCGTAGCTCTTCCGCTTCTCCGAATCGCTGAGGACTTCGTACGCCTCGGCGCACTCCTTGAACTTCGCCTCGGCCTCTTTGTCATCCGGATTCTTATCCGGGTGGTACTTCATTGCCATACGTCTGTATGCACGCTTGATATCGTCAGCCGAGGTGCTCTTGCCTACTCCTAAAACTTCATAGTAATCCCGCTTGGCCATAATCTCGTGTTTCGTGACCGTCGCTCGTGACTCGGAGTTCAGCGCACAAATCACATAGTCTTATCTTACAGAACCTGGTATTGCCGGTTTGTCTTTATCTTCGTCTTTTAAGTCTGTTACCAATACGTTAGTAGTTAACATTAGTCCGGCTATGGACGCGGCTGTTTCCAATGCGGTTCTGGCAACTTTTGCCGGGTCGATAATTCCGGCTTTGAACATATCAACGAACTGGCCTGTGTTGGCGTTGTAGCCGATGTTCTTATCTTTCTCCGGTTTTTCGAGAAGTTTAGCAACGACCACATCGCCCTGGTCGCCGGAGTTATCCACGATCTGGGCTGTTGGCGATTTAAGTGCGTTGCATATAATATCAAAGCCGATTTTTTCATCGCCCTTGGCCTTTGCTCTGGCCTTTTCTACCTGGCTGATGGCACGCAGGAACACGACACCACCGCCGACAACGACACCTTCCTCTGTCGCTGCTCTTGTGGCGTGAAGCGCATCATCCAGAAGGTCTTTGCGTTCCTTCATTTCCGTTTCGGTTGCGGCACCGGCCTTGATGACAGCAACACCACCGGTCAGTTTTGCCAGCCGTTCCTGCAATTTCTCACGGTCGTAGTCGCTTGTTGTCTTTTCAATTTGATTGCGGATTTGGTTGCACCGTGCGGTGATGTCTTTCTTTTTACCTGCCCCTTCGATTATTGTGGTTGTGTCCTTGTCGACAACTATCTTTTTGGCCTGGCCCAATTGTGACAGCTCGATGCTTTCAAGCTTGATGCCCAGGTCTTCGGTGATTACCTGTCCTGCGGTTGAGATTGCAATGTCGGCCAACATTGCTTTTCTGCGGTCGCCGAAGCCGGGAGCTTTGACGGCGCAGGTTCTTAAGATACCTTGCAGGCGGTTGATAACCAGTGCTGCCAGCGCTTCACCCTCGATGTCTTCTGCGATAATCAATAGCGGCTTTGCGACTTGAGCGATTTTTTCGAGCAACGGTATAAGCTCGCGGACGTTGGATATTTTCTTTTCGTGCAGCAGGATATAGGCGTCTTCAAGGACGGCTTCAAGGGTATCGGCGTTAGTCATAAAGTAGGGCGATATATAGCCCTTATCGAACTGCATACCTTCGACGAAGCTCAGCTCGTTTTCCATTCCTTTGCCTTCCTCCACCTCGATAACGCCTTCTCTGCCGACCTTGTCGATTGCGTCAGCCAAGATTTCGCCGACCTGGGGGTCGTTGTTCGCACTAATGGTAGCAACTTTTGCGACATCGCTATGGCCTTTTACGGGTACGCTGACTGATTGGATGAACCTGGTGACAACTTCAGCGGCCTTGCTGATTCCCCTTTGGATGGCCATCGGATTTGCGCCCACGGTTACGTGCTTTAGGCCTTCGATGTAAATTGCTTCTGCGAGGACTGTCGAAGTGGTTGTTCCATCGCCGACAACATCGGAAGTTTTGCTTGCGACCTGGTTGACCATCTTTGCGCCCATATTTTTGAATGGTTCGGGCAGCTCGATTTCTTTGCTGACCGTGACACCGTCCTTTGTTACCTTTGGAGAGCCCCAGCTTTTTTGCAGGATGACGTTTTTGCCGGTCGGTCCGAGAGTGATTTTGACTGCTTCGGCCAGTTGTGACAGGCCGTCCTTAAGCTCTGTTCGTGCTGTGTCGTCAAACATTAATTGTTTTGCCATTTTTTTACCCCTACAAATTCCTTCTACAAAATGTTAAAGGTGTTATTATTTGCCTTTCGGTTTTACTTTTCAATAATCCCGAGGATATCACTTTCTCGCAGAATCACATATTTTTCTCTGTCGATTTCGATTTCACTTCCGATGTATTTACCGTAGACAACCTTGTCTTTTTTCTTTACAGACATTTTGCCTCGTTTGCCATTGTCGAGTGTTTTGCCCGGCCCGACGGCTATTATTGTACCCATCTGTGGTTTTTCTTTGGCAGTGTCAGGCAGGATGATACCACCTGTTGTCTTCTCTTCAGCTTCCAATTGTTTTATCACAACTCTGTCGTCCAAAGGTCTAAGTTTCATAACTCACTCCCTTTCTACTTGGGTTCCACTTTCTAACTACACATTTTTAGTACACATAAGTCTGATTAATTTCTTATTTCCTGATTGGGACAAGCGTTACCGACTTTAGGTTCATCACCGCGCTGCGGGGCATAGTTTTGGGCTTAACGGAAAGGTTATATGTGCCGGGCCTGGTGATTTTCACCGTTCCAAGTTTTTCGGTGACAAAACTGGTCCAGCCGCCGGTGTCTTTGACTGTGCCTGCAAGCTCTTGTCCGCCGACCGCTAAAACGTACCTGCTGCCGCCCGCGCCCGCTGCACAGGCGAAGGTTACTTCGGCATTGAACGTCCCTGTTTTGGTAACATTGAAGCGCCAGATGACATAATCGTCGGGATTCGTCCAGAAACCGATGTTGTCCTTGCCGCCGCCCGACTCGTACCTCGCGTTTGTTCCGCGAACAACGGCATTACTGGCCTTAAGAGTCACCGAGCCGTCTTTTGACTGCGAAGTAACAGCCGGTTCAGCCTCCTTTTCCAACACAATGACGGTATTGACCTTATCAGGTGCTCTTCGCGGTACAGTGACAATAAGATTACCGTTATCGTCACTGCCCAATAGAAGTTCAGCACGGTCCTTGTGAGCCAGCAGATATGCTTTTATGACGTCGTTTCTCGGCAGCGGTACTTTTAATTCGCCGTCTTTGGGCCAATCGAAAACATGCAAATACAGCTTGCCGGATTTCGTCGTACATCTGCCCCACGGAAGTTTCTCAAACGGACTCGCCGTTGTCCCATAAATGCTTTCACTGTTTTTCGCCATCCATTTACCCATATCCTCCAGGCGCTCGACACTGGCTTCAGGAATAATACCCTCAGCGGTAGGCCCGACGTTTAGCAGTAAATTACCGCCTTTACTGGCAATATCCACGAGCTTGCGAATCAAGTCTTCTGTTGACTTCCAGTTGTGGTCGTAGGACTTGAAGCCCCACGTATCGTTCATTGTCATGCAGGTTTCCCAGTCAACACCGGCCAGCCCAGTCGGCGGTATTTCCTGTTCGGGCGTACCGAAGTCACCGGCGAAATAACCCTCTTTGGTCAAACCTTGCATACCCTTACGGCCCTTGCCGACACGGTTGTTGACAATGATGTCCGGCTGAAGGCTTCGGACATAATTGTACAGGTCCCTGCCCTGTGGTTCAGTCCAATCCTTTATCCATTCGCCGTCGAACCATAACACACCAAGCGGACCGTAATTCGTTATGAGCTCCCGAAGTTGCGGCTTCATATAGGTTTTGATGTATCGAGCAAAATTCGGATTGGAGCGCTCGCCGCGGTCGTCGTAGTTCGGATAGAAAGGCGCTTGTGCATCGGGATGGTGCCAGTCCATTATAGAGTGGTAGAAGCACAGCCTGATGGTATGCTTTTTACACGAGTCAGACAGCTCCTTGAGTATGTCGCGTTTGAACGGCGAAGCATCCATAATGTCGTAATTGCCAACCTTTGAATCCCACAGACAGAAGCCATCGTGATGCTTGCTTGTGATGACAATGTACTTCATCCCGGCATTCTTTGCGATTGTTACCCACTCGTCGGCATTGAATTTGACGGGATTGAATTGCTTGGCAAACTGTTCATACTCTGCAACAGGGATGTCGGCCCTTTCCATAATCCACTCACCGATACCCGGTATGCGTTTGCCTTTGTATGTGCCCGCAGGCACAGAATTAACACCCCAGTGGATGAACATACCGAATCTCGCTTCGCGCCACCATTGCATCCGTTCATCACGCTGCTGCTTGTTTTCAGGCAAGGCTGATTTGGCGGTTATCTGTGCACAGGCTGGGATTACTAAAAAGCTCAACACCATAATCACAATTGCAGGGCTTATTCTGCACTTATGTACACGTGCATAAGTTTGGGACGTGGTTGTTTTGTTACTCATTGTTTATCCTCTTTTACTTATCCGCTGGTAGTCATGGGCTACGGATGGTATTACATCATACCCATTCCGCCTCCCATACCGCCCATGCCGCCGCCCATGCCTGGGCCTCCTGGTGGTGGCATCCCTTCTTTATCTTGAGGCTTTTCGGAGACAAGGCAATCTGTAGTCAGCAGCAAGCCGGCAATACTCACAGCATTTTGCAAAGCGATTCGTGTTACTTTTCCCGGGTCGATGACGCCTGCTTTGAGCAGGTCCTCGTACTTGTCTTTATCGGCGTTGTAGCCAAAGCCGCCTTTGCCCTCCATGACTTTATTGACCACAAGATTTGCTGTTGCACCAGCGTTGGCGGCGATGTAGTAGCAGGGCATCCTGATGGCCTTTTCCAATATGTCGGCACCGGTTTGCTCATCGTCTTTGAGTTTTAATTGTTTGATTGCATCGATACAGCGGATGAGGGCCACTCCGCCGCCGGGCACGATACCTTCCTCGATGGCTGCTCTGGTGGCGTGCAGGGCATCCTCGATTCGGGCTTTTCGTTCTTTCATTTCCGTTTCGCTTGCAGCGCCGACATTAATTTGTGCGACGCCGCCGGTTAGCTTGGCGAGCCGTTCCTGAAGTTTCTCGCGGTCATAATCACTGGTTGTGGTTTCTATTTCGCTCTGGATTTGCTTGATTCTGCCGCTGATGCCGTCCTGGCCGCCGGCACCTTCAACGATGATTGTGTTATCATTGTCGATGGTTACCTTTTTGGCTTGGCCGAGCTGCCTGATGCTGATGTTTTCCATCTCGATTCCCAAGTCTTTGAAAATCGGCTCAGCGCCTGTCAGGATTGCTATGTCCTGCAGCATTGCTTTTCTACGGTCGCCGTAGCCGGGTGCCTTTACTGCCGCGCACTGCAGGATGCCTTTCAGCTTGTTAACCACCAGCGTTGCTAACGCTTCACTCTCGACATCTTCTGCGATAATCAGCAGGGGCCTTTTGGTTTTTGCAATTTTTTCAAGCAGCGGCACGAGTTTGGCTACATTGCTGATTTTTTCCTCGTGGATGAATATATATGGCTTTTCAAGTTCGCAGACCATGTTATCCGGGTCGGTTACGAAGTGGGGCGAAAGGTAGCCGCGGTCAAACTGCATCCCTTCTACAAAATCGACAGTCGTCTCGAAGCTTTTGCCCTCTTCGACGGTGATGACCCCGTCTTTGCCGACCCGCTGGAAGGCTTGAGCCATAATCTTTCCGATTTCCATGTCGTTGTTAGCTGATACCGAGGCGATATTGATAATGTCATCGATTTTGGTGATATCGATGGGCTTTGCCAGCGAGGCAAGCTTGTCGGTTACTGCCTTTGCGGCCCTTTGCATACCGCGGTTCAGGGCCATAGCATCCGCCCCGGCTGCGAGGTTCTTGTAAGCTTCCCTGAATATCGCTTCGGTGAGCACGGTAGCAGTTGTTGTTCCGTCGCCGGCGATTTTTGAGGTCTTGCTTGCGGCTTCCTTTACCAGTTTTGCGCCGAGGTTTTCATTCTTGTCGATAAGTTCAATTTCTTCAGCCACCGTTACTCCGTCTTTGGTCACGGTTGGTCCGCCCCAGCTTTTGTCGATGATAGCGTTTCGGCCTCTTGGGCCAAGCGTTGGTTTGACCGCTGCTGCCAGCTTTTCGACGCCGGCCAGCAGCCCGGCTCTTGCATCGCCTTCAAATGTCAATTCTTTAACTGCCATAATTACTTGCCTCCTTACTGTGTTCAGTTCAAAAAGGGTTGACCGTTAATTTTACGTTTAATTTATAACAAACAAGCAAAAAATATACCAGTTTTTATGCAGAGAAAGGGCCAATTTCGGCCGATTGTCTGTAACTGTCTATAATTACTGCAATTATGTAATACAAAAATCCCCTGTGCAGGCGGCTATACTGCATTTTTCGCAGGAAGAAATACAAATTTTGGCATAAGACAAGGTGTTGACTACGCCAAGTTGACAGGGAACAGCAGTTCAAAAGTCAAAATGCAGAGTACGAAAAGACTTGAAGAAACTGGGGTTTTGGGGCGTACGAACAGCTTACATAGCGTCATCCAGAGCCAAAAAAGAGCTTGTAACGCTATCCGGTCGATGAACCTGATAATCTACCTTCCACCGCGTTTAATGCCGGATTTGCTCTATCCTGTCAATCCTGGCATTGATTTGGATGCCCGGGATTGACGGACTCCTGAAAGTCTGGAGAGGGTTCTTCCGAGGCTTCCGGCTGCTCGGAATGACCTTCAGGCCAGGTTTCTGAAGTATCATCTGTCTCTAACTCCGGAGGCCAGGCCTCTGATGTATCAGAGGGCTGCTCAGATTTACTTCCAGGCCTGAGGGCGTTGATAATTCTTTCAAATAAGTTCCAGGGCATTTTCAAACTCCTTAATAAATTGAGTTTTGCTTTTGTTCTACCGCTTTTGTGTCGTTTTTGTACGCAATACAGCCTTTTTCGGCGTTTTTTAGCAGGGACTTTACTACGGAAACAGACTATTTTCGTACTAATTGCTCGGTACAGTGAATAGGTTCTCTGCCGATGAAGGCTACGCTTTTGCGGCGTCGATTTCAGAGTTGAAGGAGCCGAAGTATATTTTTCGTTTATTGAACTGGATTCCGGCTTTCCACTTTCTTTGAGTTTTGTCCCATTCGAGGCCTTTGTATTTTTAGCGGGTTTTTGTTTTTCTCTTTGGGCGGTTGCATAGGTTCTGCGATACTGTTGCGGGGCGGAGGTGAAATTGGCTTTGATTGGCTTTGATTGGGTTTGTATTGGGTTTGAATTGGCTTTGTTTTCACACAGTTTGCAATTGGATATATTTTCATAATCCTTTGTTAATACTTTATTTACGTTCATAGGGTCATCCGGGAAATTGGGTTTGTTTTGCATAAAAGAGCTGATTTGTAGTGCTCTCCCTACAAATGTAATGATATCTCTACAGATGTAGAGGGCAATTTCGTCGCTTGTCGCTCGTATAGCGTATAGCGTACTGCGTATAGCGGGTAGAACATACATAAATCACCATTTCCTTCTTTTTGGGCTTATACAAAAAAACTGTCCCTCTATAAATGCACGGATGTGCGCGTTTGATGCGAAAATTTGTGTTATTTTGACAGGATTAACAGGATTAAGTTATTGGTAACAAAGGAGTTAAAATTTTTTTATTTTTTTGGGATTTTGTCTTTAGGTATGGCCGGAAATGGTTGAAACTTTCAGTTCTTAGTTCTTAGTTCTGAGTTCTTAGTTATTGGGCCACGAAGGCGCAAAGACACAAAGGTTTTTAAACGCGGATTTATACGGATTCACACCGATT
>DATLBB010000211.1:0-4652 GCA_035527155.1 Sedimentisphaerales bacterium | reverse complement strand
AAAGTTCGAGGCCAAGGCGGCAGGCCAAAAATGCTCGGAGGCGTGGTTTTCTCCACGTTGAGAACGTTTTTGGCCGACAACGCAGGCATCGGGCTTTGCAGCCGGCCGCAATAGAGCGGGTTATTTGGATAGGCTCTAAGCCTCCGGCTTTGCCGAGGGCAATGGACAGCCCGGCCATATTGTCTTCGTCCAATAAAAAAGTAATATTATTCGCCGCTAAAAAATGTAATAACTCTGCAATTTTCTATTGCAATATGCCGTTAAGACTGTTAGAATTCTTAAATGCAGGTATCTGGAGAACTGTAGTTATGAAAAAAGAAATACATCCAAAATACGATAAGGTCGTTGTTCACTGCGGCTGCGGTAACACCTTCGAGACCCGCAGTACCGTCAAGGAAATCCACGCCGAGATATGCTCGATGTGCCATCCGTTCTATACCGGCAAGCAAAAATATGTCGATACCGCCGGCCGAATAGAGCGGTTCCAAAAGAAATACGGCAAAAATTACATCAAGACGGCCCCATCTTCCAAAAAGCCGGAAAATGTGAGCCCTAAAAAAACCCAAAAAGACCAGCAGCAATAGCTGCCCTTCCAAAATAACAGCGTTTAGCATTCACCATTTAGCGTCCGGTCTGTATATGCTATTCGCTATTTTTATTTTAGAGGATTGTATTTATGGCTGAAAAAAAAGATGGTTTGCCGGCAAAACTTGATGAAATCGAGGTACGCTACAGCGAAATCGAAAAGCAGATTGCCGACCCGACGAACGCCAGTAACTCATCCAGGCTGATAGCGCTATCTAAAGAGCAGGGCAAACTGAGAGCAATAGTTACCAGGTACCGCGAGTACAAAACAACAATAGCAGGCATTGAAGGTGCCGAGCAGATACTAAAGGACGGCACAGCCGAGGAAGATTTCAGGGCCCTGGCCAAAGAAGAGATTCAACAGCTTGAAGGCAAAAAGAACGCTCTGCTTGAGGACATCACAAACAGCCTGATAATGGCTGACGATATGAGCATTGACTCGGTCATAATGGAAATACGAGCAGGCACCGGCGGTGAAGAGGCGGCATTGTTTGCTCGCGATTTATACAATATGTATATAAGATACGCCGAGAACCGAAAATGGAAAGTCGAACAACTAAGCTTCAGCACGACAGAAAAGAATGGTTTCCGTGAAGTCATATTCGGCATCAAAGGGACGGGCGTTTGGTCCGAGTTAGGCTACGAGGGCGGCGGCCACCGCGTCCAGCGCGTGCCCCAGACCGAATCACAGGGAAGAATTCACACCTCCGCTGCAACCGTGGCAGTATTGCCTGAGCCGGAAGAAATAGATATCCAGATAAATCCAGATGACGTCGTTGAACACGTCAGCAGGTCAAGCGGGCCGGGCGGACAAAATGTCAATAAGGTCAGCAGCGCCGTTAAACTCGAGCATATCCCAACGGGAATCAGCGTTAATATGCAGGACGAACAAAGCCAGCACAAAAATCGCGCCAAGGCCTGGCGAATCCTCAAAAGCAGGATTTACGAATCCGTAGAGAAGAAAAAAAGGGCCCAGCGCGATTCACAGCGCAAGACTATGATAGGCTCAGGCGACAGGTCTGAAAAAATCAGGACGTATAATTTCCCACAGAACCGCATAACAGACCACAGAATCAACTTGTCACTTTACTGCCTGGATAAGATAATGAACGGCGATATGGAAGAGATTGTCGCAGCACTGAAAGACTACGACAGACAACAAAGGCTCAAAAATATTTGAGCCTGACACAAGACTAAAGACTCAAGACCAAGGAGTAAACGGATGGGAAGAAATTTCAAGAATATAAAAGCATGGCAATATGCTGATGATTTGGCTGTATTAGTGTATTCCAAAACCAAATCTTTTCCCAGAGAAGAGCTGTACGGGATTACATCTCAACTAAGAAGAGCCTCTGTCTCAGTACCTGCCAATATAGCTGAAGGCGCAAGCAGAGAACATAAAAGAGAATATCTCAATTTTCTATATATAGCCAGAGGCTCAATGGCAGAGAATGAATACCTTTTGCACCTTTCAAGACGACTTGGATATTTACAAGACGATGAGCATAAAAAGCTGGAAGACCTAAGAAAAGAAGCAGCCAAAACATTACATGGTTTAATAACTGCTGTGAAAAAAGATGTTGAACGAATCACAGCGTAGAATATTCGCTTGGGTCTTGCCTCTTGCGTCTGGAGTCTTGCCTGATGATAGTCGTTGTTACGGGAATGGTCGGTATTGACAAGAAAAGTTACCTTCAAAACGTCTGTCAATTCGCCGCCGAGAGACAAAACAGTGTCCTTTTATGCAATGTCGGCGATATGATGTATGCCGAAGCGCCTGATATCCCGCCCGGCAAAATCCTCGACATTCCAATGAAAAGGCTAAGCTCGCTTCGCCGCAGCGTCTTCAAAGATATCATCGCAAAAGCCGAAAAAGCCCCGAATTTGGTCGTCAACACTCACGCGACCTTCCGCTGGCGGCACGGCTTGTTCCCGGCAATAGACTTCGACCAGATGCGACAGCTCGGTGCAGATATCTACATCTGTCTGATTGATGGTGTCGCCGCCTTACACACCCGGCTCATCGATGAACACTCCATAGAACACTGCCTGAAAGATTTGATTGTCTGGAGGGAAGAAGAAATTATCGGCACAGAGATGCTGTGTAAAGGTATTGACGAAAGAATTCCTTTTTATTGTCTGGCCCGAGGCAGCGAAGAGGAAACCGCCGAAACATTTTATAAACTTGTTTTTGAGCGCCATACCAAAAAAGCCTACCTGAGTTTTCCTATGACCCACGTCGGCAATATGGAAAATGTTAAAAAAGAAATTGCCGAATTCCGCCGATTAATGAAGAAATTTTTCATCTGCTTTGACCCCGCCGACCTGGAAGAATCATATTTGCCGCACTATGCCAGCCAGGCAAGTCAAAAAGGACTCGATTTCATCGAGCTGACAGCTATCGGAAAAAGAATCCGGCTGGATTTGCACGAGGTCCAGCAAATCCAGCGCGACATTAACAGCCAGATATACGCCCGCGATTTCCTATTGGTCGAACAGTCAGACATGATAATCAGCTTTATTCCGACTCTTGGCGACGGCCGGGCAGCTATCTCCAGTGGAGTTGAAAGGGAACTCCAACACGCCCACGAAGCCGCCAAAGAAGTATACGTCATCTGGACGGCAAAGCAGAATCCCTCGGTGTTCGTGACGCAAACAGCAACAAAAGTCTTCAACAACACGGCCCGCGCAGTCGAATTTTTCAAAAAGAAAGGATACATAAAGCAGTGACAATTTGCGGTTTGACCAAAAGACTTGCACAAACAGATTATTTCGGTTATTTTAAGTTATCTGCCAGTGATTAAAAAATGAGGGATTCGTCATGAAACAAGTTAAAATCGTTGTAGAGAAACACCCCGATGGTTATGTGGCGTATCCGTTGGGGCCCAAAGGGGTTGTGGTTGGCCAGGGAAATAGTTATGAAGAGGCACTGTCCGATGTAAAGTCAGCAATTCGTTTTCATATCGAGACCTTTGGAAAAGAAGTATTAGAGGTATGAACATTAAAAAGCGTCCAAATCATAAAATATATACTCAAGTACTTCGTCAAATGTCTCCTGAAAAAAGGTTGCTTAAAGCATTTGAGTTGTCCGAATTTTCCAATCAACTCTTTACGCAGGGATTGCACAAGAGGTACCCGAATCTTTCAGATGAAGAATTCAAAAAAATACTTTTTGAACGTCTCGACAAATGTCACAACAGAAATTATTAAAAAAGGTTATTCAAACACTTGAACGAACTGGAATCCAATATATGATAACAGGTTCTGTCGCTTCGAGCTTACAAGGTGAGCCCAGGTCTACCCATGATATAGATATGGTCATTGCTGTTGGAAAGTCGAAGGCTCGGGAATTAGTCGAAGCTTTCCCACCTCCTGATTTTTATTTAGATGAACACAGCATTGTTGATGCAATCAACGCACACAGTATGTTTAATCTAATAGACCTGAAAACAGGAGATAAGGTTGACTTCTGGATATTATCCAATGAAGATTTTGACCGGTCACGTTTCTCACGCAAGATTAGCGAAGAGTTTATGGGGATAGAGATGCAGGTTTCGAGTCCGGAAGATACAATCTTGGCCAAACTGAAATGGACAAAACTGTCCGGCGGAAGCGAAAAACACTTTACCGATGCCCTCCGAGTCTATGAAGTGCAGTATGGTAAATTAGACATAGATTATCTACAACATTGGGCAGAGAAATTAGATGTTATATCATTATGGAAACGGATAATCGATGAGTCGGAAACAATATAGTTCACGTGCTCTGGACAACGCACAATCTGCCACCGGCGAACATCTCTTATCTGCAAAATCAGCGTCAAAAAATGGATGATTTTTCAAAATAAGACATACAAAAGTGACCATTTCTCAGGAAGAATTAGCAGGCTGTATTGACCATACGCTGCTCAGCGCCACCGCGGCAAGTGAGCAAATAAAACAGCTATGTGAAGAAGCGAAAACATACGGCTTTCATTCAGTGTCCGTAAATCCGCGATGGGTCGGTTTAGCTGCGGAAGAATTACACGGCTCAAAAGTCGCTGTCGGCGGCGTGGTGAGTTTGCCGCT